>SRSN01000016.1 GCA_004791645.1 Alcaligenaceae bacterium 429 | reverse complement strand
AAATAGAATGTATTTACTCATTCCATATAAACATCACTTATAAGGGCATCCGCACGGGCGCATCTACACGTGGCGGTACTAAAAGCATTGCTGCAATGAACACCATTTACGTCTATCACTTGCACACTCACACAGCGAAGGGGCTACCATCGTCCTTCTTTGCGTGTCTGCGTGATCAAGACTGGGCTCATGTCAACGCAGCACGCCAACCAGCACAACAACAGGTACGTCAGTTAGCCTATGCCACGGCCTACCATCTGTTGGCGCACCACAATCAAGTAAGCTGCACCGCACTGAGTCTGCGCGCTGATGCCTACGGTAAACCTCAGGCTGATTTCAGCCATGACGTTGCACTGCCTTACTTCAATATTAGCCATTCGCATGAACTGATTAGCATTGCTGTGTCTAGCCAACCTGTGGGTGTAGATGTAGAACACATGGCTACCTCGTTGGATACCAGCACGCTAGCCCAACACTTTTTCGCAGAGCCCGAAGCCCAACATCTGCATGGCCCACGGTTTTTCGCCTACTGGACTAGCAAAGAAGCCATACTTAAAGCGCATGGCAATGGTTTGCGTACCGACCCCATAGAACTAGGGCTACTGCCCCCTACCGAACACTTCCAACCGCTACGTCACAGCCCTGCACGCTTAGCGCTGCAACACCATCAGGTTAGCCTGTGTCCGGCCCCCGATGACTACTGCTGTGCGGTTGCCTCCCCTTTAACTGACCCTCTGTTGCAGGCACAAGGCCTCCAGAGCGAACAGCTCCACCGTTTATTGCACTGATATCCACTATGAGTCTAGACATCCCTACCCAGATTTGGCCATCCGAATTTGTACAACGCTATCAGCAAGCTGGTCATTGGCGTGGTGAAACCTTTGGTGCCATGCTGCGCCAACGCGCCACGCAATACCCTGATCGTGTAGCCGTAGTAGGTGGCACTCAACGGTTGACCTATGCTGAACTGGATCAGCAAGCCTCAGCCATTGCCGCGGGCTTATTGCAAAAAGGGTTGAAAAAAGGCGACCGAGTCATCGTTCACCTGCCCAATATCCCTGAGTTTATCAGTGCGATTTTTGGCCTGTTCCGTGCTGGGCTGATACCGCTGTACTCCTTGCCCGCACACCGCATTACTGAAATCGAGCACTTCGCTAAAACCGGTGCTGCCAAAGCCTATCTGTGCGCCGACAACCATGGCGGTTTTGACTACCGTGAGTTGGCTGCTGAATTGCAAGAACGCTATCCTGAACTGCAAGAAGTCTTTGTAGTGGGTGATGCCGGCAGCTACACACCTTTTGCTGAATTGCAGAAAACCGATGTGCCGCATGACTTCCCTGTAAATGTATCGTCACCACAAGACGTCGCCTTTTTGCAAATCTCTGGTGGTAGCACAGGCTTATCTAAACTGATTCCACGCACACACGATGACTACATCTACACCTTGCGTGAAAGTGCACGTATTTGTGGCCTAGACGAAAACAGTATTTTCTTGGGCGCTTTGCCTTTGGCTCACAACTTCCCTATGAGCTCCCCTGGTTTTCTGGGCACGCTGTATGCCGGTGGTCGTGTGGTGTTGTCGCCCTCCCCTAGTGCAGAAGACTGCTTCTCTTTGATAGAGCAAGAACGTGTGACCTTCACCAGTTTGGTCCCACCACTATTGCTGTTGTGGTTAGAAGCAGTAAGCCGTTCTGCCTACGACATGTCTACCCTCAAGGTGATACAAGTAGGTGGCGCAAAACTGATTCCCGAAGTGGCTAAGCGCGTACATCCCACGTTGGGCGTTACTCTGCAACAAGTATTCGGGATGGCAGAAGGCTTGGTGAACTACACCCGTTTGGGTGATGACCTAGACACCATTGTGGAAACACAAGGCTATCCTATTAGCCCTGACGATGAAATCCTGCTGGTAGACGATAACGATCAACCCGTAGCACCCGGTGAAACAGGGCACCTGCTCACCCGTGGCCCCTACACCATTCGTGCGTACTACAACAATCCTGCCGCCAATCAACGTTCTTTCACCGCAGACGGTTACTACCGCACAGGTGATATTGTGCGTTTGACTGACGACGGTTATTTGATTGTTCAAGGTCGTGCTGGCGATCACATCAATCGTGCAGGCGAGAAAATCTCTGCCGAAGAAATTGAAGACCACCTGTTGGCCAATCCACAGGTGTTTGATGCGGCCGTAGTGTCTGTTCCCGACGATTATTTGGGTGAACGCAGTTGCGCCTTCGTGATTGCTAAAGGCGAACAAAAACTACGCGCTATAGACCTAAAAAAATGGGTACGTGAACGTGGCGTGGCCGAGTTCAAAGTACCCGATCAAATCATCTTTGTTGATGCCTTTACCTCTACTGCTGCGGGCAAAATCAGCCGTAAAGCGTTGCGCGCCCAATTGCAGGCTCAACTACAAACTCAATCCACTCAATCATGAGCACAACTTTAACTTTAGAACGCATGCGCGCTGACATTGCTGCCATGCTGCACGAAGACCCTAGCGAAATTGCCGATGACGACAATTTAATGGACTGGGGCTTAGATTCCATGCGCGCCATGACTTTGGCCTCACGCTGGCGCGAAGCTGGTGCTCGCATTGAGTTTTCCCAGATGGCAGAAGACGCCACGCTAAGCCACTGGTGGTCGCTGGTTAGCGCTCATACTGCCTCCTGATTTGTTTCACGCTGTTGTTACCTACTCATGAAGTCTACTGCTCGTACTGATTCATCGCTGGTTATTCCTCGCATGCATTCCGCAGAGGAAGCTGTTCCTCTGACCGAAGCCCAAGAGGGGCTATGGTATGCCCAGCGCCTAGCGCCGGATAACCCGATTTTCAATACTGCACACTGCACTGACTTCATCGGCTCCTTACAACTGCCTGCCCTGCAACACGCCATCAATCAAGCCTTATTGGAAGCCGATGCGCTGTCCTTGCATATGATTGAAAGCGATGCCGGGCCGCTGCAATACTTTGACGTAACGCACCGCGTACAGCTGGAAGTCGTAGATCTGCGTCATCAGCCCGATGCTGTTCAGCAAGCTGCTGCACACATGCATGCCGACCATAATCACCCGTTGGACCCCACGCAGGCCCCGCTGTCTAGACAAGTGCTATTTCTGCTGTCTGACACACATTGTCAGTGGTACCAGCGCGTGCATCACTTGGCTGCTGATGGCTATGGGATGTCGCTCATTGAGTCGCGTGCGCTAGCGCTGTATCACGAGCAGGTATCCGACGATAACGCCCCCAGTGCTGCACTCACCTCTTTTGCTGAAGTAGTGGCAGACGACCAAGGTTATAGACAGAGCGAAAAACGCCAAAAAGATGCCAGTTATTGGCATCAAACCTTAGACGCTTTGGGTGACGTAGGTAGCCTAACCAGTGGTGTAGCCTTAAGCGCACCGTATTTCTTGCGTGCGGATGCGCCTATTGCTGCGCCCACGCTATCGCAACTGCTGGAAGCCCAAACACGCCTCCAGATTAGTTGGCCTGATTTGCTCACGCTACTCAGCGCCGCCTACATTCAACGCCACACCGGTCAAAGTGATGTGGTGGTAGGTATGCCGTGGATGGGGCGTATGGGTAATGTGAGCGCCCGTAGTGTCGCCACCGTGATGAACGTGGCACCGTTGCGCTTAACCATGCCGCAACATGAGCCGCTCGCTGATGTACTGAATGCCGGCTCGCGCGCTATTCTTAAAGCACGCCGCCATGGCCGTTACCGTAGCGAACAATTACGCAGAGACTTGGGTTTAGTAGGTGGCCAACGTCGATTACATGGCCCACTTATCAACATTCTGCCTTTTGACGCCCCTTACACCATTGCTGGCGTACAAGCCAAACAACGCGTGTTATGTGCAGGGCCCGTAGAAGACTTGAACTTCAACTTCCGCGCGGCTCCTGATGGCCAAAACTTGCGTCTGGAAATTGAAGCCAACCCTAAACTGTATAGCCAACAAGGCCTGCAAACCCATTTGCAGCGCTTCCAGTATTTCTTGCAGCAAGCCTTGCAAGCCGCAACGTTAGAGAGCGTGCCCAGCTTAACGCCTGCCGAATACGCCCACTGGGTAGAAGGTCAGGACAGCACGGCGCACTCTATTCCGCACACCACGCTGACCAAGCTAATTCGTGAGCAAAGCCAACGTAGTCCGCAAGCCGTAGCCTTGTCGTACAAAGGGCGACACACCGACTTTGCAAGTTTTGATGCGCAAGTACAGCGTATTGCCCAGCATTTGATCAGTGCAGGCGTGACCCCAGGCAGTATTGTGGCCGTAGGTATGGCGCGTAGCGACCAAATGGTCATGTGTTTACACGGCGTGATGGCAGCCGGTGCAGCCTACTTACCGTTAGATACCGCACAACCTGCTGACCGTATCTGCCGTATTCTAGGGTCTGCTAAACCCGCAGCCTTGATACACGACGACAGTTTGTGCACCAGCAGCGCTGAATTTGCCGTGCCCGCCTACGATGCCGCACAGCTATTTAGCACCCAGCCAAGCACTACACACACCCTGCCAGACACACACCCTGATGATGCGGCCTATGTACTGTATACCTCGGGTTCTACGGGTGACCCTAAAGGGGTAGTGGTTAGCCAGAAAGCTATCGTAAACCGATTGCTGTGGATGAAAACCCATTACGGTTTCACTGAGTCGTCACGTTTCCTGCAAAAAACGCCCTACACCTTTGACGTATCGCTGTGGGAGCTGTTCCTACCTATGCTGTGCGGTGCCTCCCTGACGGTGGCTGAGCCAGACCAGCATAAAGACCCACACGCACTGGCACAACTGATTCACAACGAAAACATCAGCGTGGTGCACTTTGTGCCATCCATGCTGGCTGCCTTCTTGAATGAACCACAAAGCCAAGACCTCACCATTGGCCATGTATTCTGCAGCGGTGAAGCACTAAGTGCCCACTTAGCAGCACGTTTTTATGAGCGCATGAACGGTACGCTGCACAACTTGTACGGCCCTACCGAAGCGGCTGTAGACGTCACCTACTGGCCAGTGAGCAAAGAGCACCCTGATGACCCTATTCCTATCGGGCTGCCGGTATGGAACACACAACTGTATATTCTGGACGACTGCTTGCGTCCAGTGCCCCCAGGTGTTGCGGGTGCGTTGTACTTGGGTGGTATTCAATTGGCTGACGGCTACTTGGGTAGACAAGACCTCACTGATAAAGCGTTTATCACTAGCCCCTTTGATGCAACACAACGTCTGTATCACACTGGCGATTTAGCTCGCTGGCGTGATGATGGCGCCGTGCTGTATTTGGGCCGTGTAGACCATCAAATCAAATTACGTGGCCAACGTATTGAGTTGGGCGAGATCGAATCCTGCCTGGCACAATACCCCGCTATACGCGATCTGGCTGTGATTGCTAGAGAAGACCGCCCTGGCGATCTGTATATTGCGGTGTACGCCGTGGCCCGCTCTGCCGAAGGCGCAGACAGCAATGCACTATTAAGCTTTGCGCGCGCCCATTTGCCCGAAGCCATGGTGCCCAGCGCGGTTGTGTGGATGGATGATCTTCCTATCAACGCCAACGGCAAACTGGACCGTAAAGCCCTGCCTGCCCCTACTCGTGAACGTCAAGAAGGTGCTCCGTTACAGGGCGAAGTGCAACATCAATTGGCGCACTTCTATCAACAGCTACTGCAACTGCAGCATCTGCCTTATGCGGATGATGACTTCTTCGCGTTAGGCGGACACTCGTTGCTGGCTGCTCAACTAGCTGCCACCTTGCGTGAGCACTACCAAATTACGTTAACGCTGGGTGCTATTTTTGAGCACCCCACCATTGATAGATTAGCCAACCATGTGCAGCGTTTATTGGATGGTCAGCAAGATGCGAATGCGGGCTTTAACCCCATCTTCACCTTGCGCCCACCAGCACATGGCAAGCCGGCACAACCTGCCTTGTTCTGCATACACCCTGCGGGTGGATTGAGCTGGTGCTATAGCTTGTTGGCTCGCCAATGCGGTAGCGACCAACCTGTGTATGGTTTGCAATCGCGTAGCTTGGATGCCGCACAAATTGTGCCCACCAGCTTGCACGATATGGCCGAAGACTACGCCAATCAAATACAAGCGGTACAGCCACAAGGCCCCTACCATTTATTAGGGTGGTCGGTTGGTGGCCTATTAGTGCATGAGATTGCTCGTATTCTGCAATCACGTGATGCTGAACTTGGCGTGGTTGCCATGCTTGATGCGTACCCAAGCGATGTATGGCGCGATCGTGAAGAGCCTGCACTAGAAGCCAGCTACAAAGCGCTGCTATACATTGCTGGCTATGACCCCGACAGCTTAAATGTGCCGCTTACCCAAGATGGGGTAATTGGTTTCTTACGTCAAAGTGGTCATGCCCTAGGCACGCTGAGTGATGCCCAGTTGCAAGGGGTATTCCGCTCTGTAGAACTGAACAACCGCTTGGTGCGCCAGCACTGGCACCAGCCTCTGAACCACACGGTACTGTATTTCCGTGCTGCTCTGGATCATGTGGGCGACACCCTTGAACCAGCCATGTGGAACCCGTGGATCAGTAACTTGCAGGTGCATGACGTACCCTCTTTGCACGCCCACTTAACAGGTGCTGATGCACTGAAGCATATTCTTCCTGTTCTGCAATCCGCATTACAACGCAGCGTGGCTGCTCAAACGGTATAACAACTATGTCACTGAAGCGTTTTGTCATCGATATCACCCCACTGAAGCAAAGCCGTGCTTTCCGCTTTGCCTACATGGCACGTACCGCTTCGGTATTGGTGACTGGCATGATGTTGGTGGCTGCCAGCATTCACTTGTACGAGTTAACCAAATCCAGTGTGGCGGTGGCCTTCCTCAGTGTAGCGATGTCAGCCCCTATGGTGATTGCGCTACTGATAGGTGGTGTACTGTCTGATCGCATGGATAGACGTAAATTGATGATGTGGTCACGTAGTGTGTACGTCATCAGTGTATTGATGTTCTTGATTAACAGCCTGTTTGCGAACCCATCCATCACCGTCATTTATTTGGCGGCCATGATTGGTGGTGCGGCAAGTGGTATTAGTGTGCCCGCGATGATGTCGGCCACCCCTGCCTTGGTAGGGCGTGAGAATCTGGCGGCGGCGGCAGCGCTGTCTGGTTTATCGTTGCAACTAGGCGGTGTGTTAGGCCCTCTGTTGGCCGGTGCTTTGATTGCAGGCCCTGGTTTGGTAGCGTGTTATAGCATCGTCTTGGTAGGCGTCTTGCTCACCCCTTTCTTGCTTTCCGCGTTGCCCCCATTGCCTCCGCAAGCCAAACCCGGCGGTGCAGCCCCCAACCGTGTGCACCATGCCTTCATTGAGGGCTTTCGCTACATGCTGACCACACCATTGCTACGTTGCTTGTTGCTCATAGATTTGGGTGCTGTGGTGTTTGCTACACCCTTAGCGCTGTTGCCAGAATGGGGCGATAAAGTGCTAGGCCAAGGCGCAGAAGTCACGGGCGCACTGTATGCTGCACCCGCTATAGGTGCAGCCATCACCGCACTTAGCAGTGGTTGGATACGTGGCTTAGAACGCCCCGGCATCACCATCATCAGCGCCGTGCTGGTATGGGGCTTGTCGGTAGTTGCTCTGTCATTCAGCACTCACTTGTATCCGTCCATGGTGGCATTAGCGGTCATGGGTTCGGCTGACACAATTTCCAAAATGTTGCGCATGACACTAGTACAACGTCATACGCCTGACCATCTTCTAGGCCGCATGTCTGCCTTGTGGATGACGCAATCTTCCATGGGAACAGCGTTAGGTAACCTACAAATGGGTGCCGTATCGCGCTGGTTCTCGCCTTCTACCGCCTTGTTAATAGGCGGCGCAGCCTGTAGTGCCTGTGCGGGCCTGTTTGCTTTGCGGCGTAACGCGCTAAAAAGCACCAGCAGTTCCTAACACAATACGTGTTCCAGCCTAATCTGGCTGGAACCCTCTTATTCGTCTGACGATGTACATAGCATGGGAAGCCCATGCTCACTTAACCAAGGAGCCATAATGCAAATCAATACTCTTTGCATTAGTAATAAAAACACTTTTAAACGCGTTTCACAGGTTGCTCTGGCTGTAGCTCTAGCTATGGGTAGCGCACATGCTCAAGGCATTTTTGATCAAGCCGACATTGACTTCAAAGGCAATGTATCAAGCATGGGCGTTGTCACCCCTGGTAGCGAAGCCACCCTGCAAGGTCGCGGCTTTACTCCTGGTCAGGAAGTTTTGTTGCTGAGCAATGGTCAATCCATTGTGGGCGATCAAAAACTGGTAGCCGATAAAGACGGCGAGTTTGTGAGCAAAACAGCTATCCCTGCCTCGGCATCCGTAGGCTTGCACCCTGTTGTGATTCAAGCAGCTAAACCTTCTGCTGCTGCGGTCTTTGATCTGAAAATTTCTCCTAAAACAGAAATCGTCGGCACCGACCTGTTCACTCAGCAATCTGCTCCTATGACTCGCGGTCTGTACCAAAGTGCTTACAGCCCGAAAGAAAACAAGTTGTACGTGGTGTCTTCCGTAGGTCGTCCACCTGTACAGCAGTCTGAGTTGCTGAAAGTAAACCCAGAAACATTGGCCATCGAAGCACGTATTACACCTGCAGCTGATCCTAACCGTGAAAACCACGTGTACGCGCTGTACGGCGTGAGCGTTGATGACGTTAACGGCAACATCTGGGTATCTACCACACGCAACAACAGCGTCGCTGTGTACAAACAATCCGACCTGAGCTTGGTTAAACAATTTGACGACAACACCGTTGCACACTCTCGTGACGTAGTGGTTGATGCGGCAAACGGCCGTGCATATGCATCCGCTTTCGGCGGTGGCGAGATTGCCGTGTTTGACACCAAAACACTGGAACAATTGCCTTCCATCGAACTGAAATCCAAAGGTCGTCAAGCACCATCCCCAATGAGCTTGGCATTGGATACAGCAAACCAAAAGCTCTACACCGTTAGCATCAACACTGGCGAAGCGTTTGTCGTAGACCTGAAAGAGCAAAAGCAAGAAAACGTGATCACTCTGCCGCAAACACGTGCTGCGAGTGGTGTGGCCGTTGCTCCTACTGAGCAATTGCTGTGGGTAGCCGCTCAAGGTACCGACAACGTATTGATGATCGACCTGAAAAACGGTGAAGTAGTACAAGACATCAAAGTTGGTGCAGGCCCATTGAACATCGTATGGGACGATAAAAACAAACTGGCATTTGTCGCTGTACGCGCAAACGGCCAAGTGACTGCACTGAACGCCAAAGGCGAAGTTGTCGCCAATTTGGAAGCTGGCCGTCAACCTAACCATATCAGCACAGATGGTAAAGGCAACTTGTTTGTGGTGCACAAAGCTGCAAGCACTGACAAAGATGCTGTAGACCAAGTAACACGTCTGCACATGAAATAAGCCTTCCCCCGCCCGACTGCCTCACGTAGTCGGGCGTTTTTCATTTACTACTTACTGCACTGTCGTGACGCCTACTTCTCTACTTGATAACAACGCTGACACAGCCCGCACCGATTCCCCCTTACAGCTCTGGCTGAAGGCTCATCGTTCTCGCAGTAGTCTTTTTTGCTCCCCCACACAGGCGTTGATGGCGCATGGGCAGGCTCTTGTATGCCGCGCCAGTAATGCCAACAACGACTTGGATGCACAAGCTACCCAGTTGCTTGCGCAAGCCCACGAACAAGGTTTGCCGTCGCTGTTGATGGGTGTATTGCCTTTCAACACCACACAACCTGCCCATTTATTTGTCCCGCACTCTGTGCAGCGCAGTGCCCCGCTGCACCCTTCTGCCGAGACAGAAGCACAACCGCATCCCGCCGCCACGTTGCAGCCGTTTCCAAATGGCGCAGGCTATGCCGATATAGTGGGCCGCTCATTGCCATTGCTGGATGACCAGCCGCTGAGCAAAATTGTTCTGGCCCGCACTATGGATGTGACACTGGAACAGCCACTGCAACGCCAACAGTTGTTGCACAACCTGATACGCCTTAACCCACACGGGTATAACTTTGGCATCAACCTAGATGACCAAGAAGACGATAACCCCTGCTTTTTTGGCGCAAGCCCCGAGTTACTAGTACGCCGCAGCGGCTCGCAAGTGAGCGTGAACCCCTTGGCAGGCACAGCGGCTCGTGTGGCCGACCCAGAAGCCGATGCCCGCATTGGTCAGGCACTACTACAATCAGCCAAAGACCTACATGAACACGCTATTGTGATTGAAAGTGTGGTGCAAGCCTTGCGCCCTTTCTGCAGTGAACTGCATGTGCCTGATGGCCCTGAGCTAGCTAAAACAGCCACGCTGTGGCATTTATCTACGCCTATTCACGGTACCTTACGTGCCCCCTATGCCAGCTCATTAGAACTAGCTTTAGCGATGCACCCTACCCCTGCCGTATGCGGTACGCCTACACTAGCTGCTCGCGATGTTATTGAAACGCTGGAGCCTTTTGAACGCCAGTTTTATGCAGGTGCCGCAGGTTGGTGTGACGACAAAGGTGACGGCGAATGGGCCGTTGCCATACGTTGCGGCTTATACCAGCAGCAACATATTCGCTTATACGCTGGCGCTGGCATTGTAGCGGCGTCAGACCCCGATAGCGAACGCCGCGAAACCGGCAACAAATTACGCACAATGCTCAATGCACTGAATATTGAGCCCGCCACGATTGAAGGAGGCATCACATTATGAGTCACATCCACCAACTACCCAGCTACACCATGCCAGACGTATCTGTGCCTAATCGTGTGCAATGGGAGGTGCAAGCTGACCGTGCAGTACTGTTAATACACGACATGCAGCACTACTTTCTGAACAAGTACGATATGCAGGCTGAGCCTATTCCTACATTGGTTCGCCATATACAAGCGATTAAAGCGCAATGCGTGAAGTTAGGTATTCCGGTGATTTACACCGCCCAGCCTACCGAGCAAAACCCCGCTGATCGTGCCTTGCTCACCGATTTCTGGGGCTTGGGTCTAAGCGCCCCAGAATACGCAGGCCAAGAAGCCATCATTGATGAACTAGCTCCCAGTGCCGATGACATACAACAGACCAAATGGCGTTATAGTGCATTTTTCCGTTCGCCCATGCGTGAGCAGATGCAAACCTGGGGCCGCGACCAACTGATCGTGACAGGTATTTATGCACACATAGGCTGCATGACCACCTCGTTGGATGCCTTCATGCAAGGCGTACAAGCCTTCATGGTTAGCGATGCTGTAGCGGACTTTTCCGAAGAAGAACACCGTATGGCTTTACGCTATGTATCGCAGCGTTGCGGCGTAGTACTCAACAGCCAGACTCTACTGACTCAATTAGGAGCAGAGTGATGTACCCCGAGTTCCAACAACAACACGTACTGATCAGCGGTGCTGCCAGTGGTATTGGCGAAAATGTGGCCCAGCAATTACTTGCTCTGGGTGCTCGCTTAACCATCATTGATCTACATGCTGATGCGCTGAATGCGTTGGCCGCTCAATACCCTGAACACGTATTGGCCTTAGGCTGTGATGTAGGTGATTTTGATGCCGTTGCCAACGTTGTTAGCCAAGCAGAAGCACGCTTTGGTTCTATCGACAAACTGGTGTGTGCAGCAGGCCGTTTACAAATGGGCGATATCACAGACCTTAGCGCTGAACAGTGGCAAAAAACTTTTACCACGAACACCAATGGTGTATTCAACCTATGCCACCATGTAGGCTTGCGGATGAAAGCACAAAAGCGCGGTGCGATTGTGAACATCAGCTCTAACGCCGCTACCTCACCACGTATGAGCATGGGTGCTTATGCCGCCTCTAAAGCTGCTGTGACGCAAATGTCGCGTTGTTTAGCCTTGGAGTTGGCCGCGTATAACGTGCGTGTGAACGTGGTTTCCCCAGGGTCCACCGACACCCCTATGCAACAAGCCATGTGGCAGCAAGGCAGCTCACGCGAAACCGTGATTGCGGGTTCTGGCCCACATTACCGACTGGGTATTCCGCTGCAGAAAATTGCCACACCAGCAGAAATCGCGAACGGCGTGCTGTATCTACTGTCTGACCAAGCCAGTCACATCACTCTGCATGATTTACGTATTGATGGCGGCGCTACGCTAGATCAATAAACGCGCTGCTACGTAAGAAATGGCCATACACCTACTGGCCATCAGAATATTCAGGGGGACAAAGTGAGCACTTTTTGATGCAGTGTCTCAACTCATAAAAAGTGTTTTCACACTCCCCCTGCACGATGCAATACGCATCGTCAGCATTTAATAACTAACGTGCTGATTACATGCTTTCAATACTGGCCAAGCCCAGCAACACCCCATCCCTAGACATAGGACTACCCAGAAACTCGCCCTGCACATAGGTAGCCCCTACACGCACGGCAGCATCACGCCTCGCTTTATTCCACACATTGCCTACGATGGTTTTTAAGCCATGCTCAGCGGCTAATCCACAGGCTTGCAGTAAGGTTTGCTGCACATGGTCAGACAGCGGTTGCTCGTCATCTGGATAACAGAAACGCAGGCCTTCTAAGATATCTAAGCCTAGTGTGTGCTGGCTAGGAACGCTTACGTCGTGCTCCAGCCAAATGCTTACCCCTAAGGCTCGCAATGGGGCGCACAAGGTGATCCACGTTAGATCTGACGTTTCGTCCGTGTTACGCAATACCAACTCTATATTTCTGGCTTCCGACGCATAGGACGACAGCAAGCGTAACAAAGAGGGTTGTAGCTCAGGCAAGATACTGACCGGTATGCTTAACTGCACTGGCGTGCTCAATCTATACACTTGCTGCCACTCATGCATATCAGCACACAGCATCTGTATGCTGCGTTCTAATACAGCTATAGTCACAACCTTATCTAGCTGCCCTAATAACGCCGAATGTATGCGCTGTGAGCCGTCCCAATACAGTTGTACCTCTACCCCTTGCTGTATAGCGTCCTTTAGCTGAATGCGGCTTTGGAACTGCAAGCTTAACCGTCCATCAATAGCGGCGTTCTCGTGCCACGCACTTTCTATCTGTTGCAACAACTGCGCTTGTTCTTCCTGCGCAGTTAACGTCTCTGGACTGCGTTCTTCCCGGCTAATACGGCCTGCAAAACTATAGCCCCAGCCATGCACTGAACGTATAGGCAGATCCAGTTTCAGCTCGGCGGCTTTACGCTTTAAGCGGCTGATTAATGAATCTACCGCCCGTTTACTTTGCAAGCCACCCGATTTGATCTGTAGAAAATCTTCACGGCTCACTCGCCCATCATGGCTATGGCTAAACAGCTCTATCAGTTGCTTCTCACCGTAAGTGAGTTCTATTACCACACCCGATGGGGAGAGCATGCTCCAACCCTTATCCTGCAATATCCACGGCGTATCGGCAGAAAAAGACGTGGACATTGGTTCTGTAGCCGCAACAAACGTTTCTGCCGTATAACTTAAGAAACGCTCCGCCCTACGCCGTAACGCATGTTTGGTGGCCACTAATTCCGTCGCACTAACGTGCATGGGCAGCGCGGTATCCGCCCCCGCAAACAATAACTCTGTACGTTGGGCTTCGGACTCTAATTGGCTTACCACCACAATGCCGCTGTGCGGCACGATGGAACGCAAATTTGCCACTACTAACGCCAGATGCGCGCGTTCACATACCAGCAGAATAATCTCTACTTCGGCATCAATATTTTCTAATGCTGTTCTGAAAACCGAGGGGCCTTGCACTATCGCCTGAACAGAAGTGCCCAGCAAGCCCAGCTCTTTTTCCATCTTTTGACACTGGTTGGCGTCATCAAACACCACCACTACTTTTCTTGCGTGCTTCATATCAACCCTGCCTCGACTTATGCAACAGGAGTCACCGTTACATCAATACACTATTTCTTTTCTGATTGTTAACGTTTTACACATCTAGTCAAAGACAAGCATTGTCAATTTACATCTTTGTTCAGCGTACTTAGAACTACGCAACCCAACGTCAGAGATCATCGCTCAAACTGTCACTTACTGACGTAGATACAAAAACAGCACTGTGAAGCTCAGTGCTGTTTTTGCTGTAACTAACTATTAAGGCTTAACGCTGCTTTGTGTCAGTTTTGCATCAAGTTGATCTTTAGGCAAAAAGCCGCTGACTCGCGAACCATCTTCGAAAATCAGAGCAGGAGTGCCACGAATATCCATGCTCATCCCAGCCGTCAAAATATCTTTGATAGGATGTTCACAGCTACGTGCTTGGGGCGCTGTACCGTTCAACATCCAGTCGCTCAGTGCTTTACCTGGTTCTTCAGCACACCAAATGCTTTCTGCTTTAGCTGCGGAATCTGGGCTCAGAATGGGGTACATCATGGAGTAGATGGTGACGTTATCCATGTCTTTCAGCTCGGTGTGCAACTTCTTGCAGTAGATGCAGTTAGGGTCTTCAAATACCACCAACTGACGACTGCCATCGCCCTTCACTGTTTTAATGGCTTTGTCCAAAGGCAACTGCGAGAAGTCTACCTTGTTCAGCTCTTCCTTACGCTGCGACGTCAAATCAATACGTTCTTTGATGTCTACCAATGAACCTTGCATCAGGAAATCCACTTCAGGATTCACATACACCAGTTCATTCCCTATACGTACTTCCAACAGCCCTGGAAAAGGAGTAGGACGAATTTCATCGATAGCGATATCGGTGAATGTTGCTTCCAGCTTCTGACGGACGTCAGGGTAATCGGTGGTTTGTGCCTGCGCGGTACCAGCCAAACCTAGACCTACACTGAATGCCAGTGCAGCGACAAGACGGCCTGACCACGTGGTTTTTACTTGCATGTTGACTCCATTAATAAGCGATATCGTTAGAGTGGGAAAAACTTGTCTCCCGCCGCATTAGCTATCAAACGTCGCTTGATAAAAGGCAATTGATTAATGATGGACATTCCGGCATTACGCGCCCACGCTACGGGGGCTTGTTGTGCCATAAACAGGCTATGTAAAGAGTCTGTCACGGCACGCATGGCGGCGATGGGTTCTGCCCGTCGTCGCTTATATCGCTCCAGTACAGGTAATGCCCCTACGGATTGATGAACAGGTTTGGCTGCCAGAACACGTATAAGTTCCTCCACGTCACCCAAACCCAAATTCAGACCTTGACCAGCCAGCGGGTGCACGCGATGCGCTGCATCCCCGACCAAGGCTACACCTTCTGCTACCATGCCTGTGCGTTCAAAAGTCAGCGGGAATGCAAACATTTTTGAACGTACACGCACATTTCCTAGACGACCTTGGGTCACGCCCATCAACCATTGCTGCAAACGCTGTGCTTTATCTTCGTCACTCAGCGCCATCAATTCAGCAATTTGCTCGGTAGGGCCAGACCACACCAATGACACTTGCGGGCCTTCGTCGGTATCAGGCATAGGCAATAACGCCACTACAGCATCACCGGTAAACCATTGCAAAGCCACGCCCTGATGCGGCAATTCGGTGGTGAGGTGTGTGACTAACCCACTGTCGCCATACGCTTTAAAGTCGTGCCAAATTTCGGCCACGCGACGCACTGTGGATTTCGCACCATCAGCACCCACCAACAGTTGCGCATCCAGCGTTTTCCCAGATACGGTGTGTACCTGCTCGCCATCACGTGACGCCAGTTGGTCATCATGCCAGCGTACACCATACACTTTCAGTGCTTGCCGTAGCGCCCGCTCCATTTCGCCGGACTCTACGATCCACGCCAAGGTGTGACGAGCGTCTTGCCACGCATCCAAGGCCAAACGTCCGCCACCGTCGCCATAAATCTCCATGGCTTGCACAGGGGTAAGACGCGTAGCATCCATCAAATCCCATATGCCTAGCGACGCCAAAAAGTTCTGACTAGAACCTGAGATGGCATACACACGGGGATGGTACTCATCGTGGCGTGGCGGCTGACGCGACATTTCCGGCGCCAGCACTTCCACCGTAAAGGCTTTTTTTGCTAGACCCAAGGCGCATGCCATACCGGCAATCCCTGCGCCACACACCATGATTTTTTGCTGTGTCATCGTGCTGACGGTGCTCCTGCTGATTTAGGCCATAGCACCCACATTTCACCGCGTTGTTTCATGCGTCCGGCCTGAGCACCCGCCTCATCGCCAGTGCCCCAATAAAAGTCGGTACGTGCAGCGCCTTTAATGGCTGCCCCTGTATCTTGTGCAAACACCAAACGCTGCAACGGTTTCTGGCTACCGGGATAGGAGGTAGATAAAAACACAGGGGAACCCAGCGGCACAAAAGTAGGATCAATGGCCACCGCACGCTCGGCGATCAGCGGAATGCCATAGGCCCCTTTAGGCCCCAACAACGGATCGGTAATGGTTTCTTGACGGAAGAACACCATTGCCGGGTTGGCATTCAGCATTTCCTGTATACGGTTAGGATTGCGTTTGGCCCATGCCTTAATGTTTTGCATAGAAGTTTGTGCCAACGGCATTTCGCCCTGCTTGGCCAACCACTGACCAATAGACGCATACGGACGGCCATTATGATCGTCGTAGGCTAAACGCACCGCTGAGCCATCTGGCAACACCGCGC
Source organism: Alcaligenaceae bacterium 429 (assembly GCA_004791645.1). Taxonomy (GTDB): domain Bacteria; phylum Pseudomonadota; class Gammaproteobacteria; order Burkholderiales; family Burkholderiaceae_B; genus Paenalcaligenes. The sequence goes on along the minus strand of SRSN01000016.1, from coordinate 10,119 downwards.
GCCCAGAGCCTTGAATCTGCAAGAAGAAGGCCTCTACTGGATCGGCTGCCCATACCAGCGCTTCGGGCTGACGATGCGACTTGGCAGCGATCTCGGCACGCGTATCGTAAGGCACTACACGTCTACCTTCTACTTTGCCCCGCACACGCTTGCCCGCTAACTCTGGGTACACAGTCCCCAAGTCGATGGTGAGCAAGTCGTCGGGCGTAGAGTACAGCGGCCATTGGTACGTACCGCCACGCGTTGTAGAAGCTTGAATCAACGGCTCGTAATAGCCAGTAACGGTATTGCTAGCCACGGCACCATTGGCATCTAACACGCGCCATGGTTGCAAGTGCTGCTGTAAAAACTGACGTACTGCGGCAGTATCTTGACCAGAAATATTGCTGTTCGCTGCGGCGGAACACACACCTTGCCACGCACGCGGAGCCGCACGCGCAGGCATCGTCAACGAGCCGCTTACCGGACGCATCAAGCCCTTACAGTTATTGATAAAGGCTTTCCAAACATGTTCTAAATTATCTTGCTGCCAACCCGGCAAAATGGACCAGTTCACCGCCACAAAGCGGCCAGTCAGTGGGCGTACAGCGGTTTCAGGCAACGCAGACAGAGCAGGCACTTGCAAAGAGCGCAAGGCCACATCATCAGTCGCGGCAGTAGTAGCACTACTACTGGATGAACCCACCGCACTACCAGTTTGATCCAAATCTACTGTAGAACAAGCAGAAACCAAAGCCAGCACGGAAGCCAGCACAGTCAAACGAAGTACAGTCATAGTGTTTATTAGTGCAGAGTGCGTGGGATAGCCAAAACGAATTCCGGAATCGCCACATCAAAGGGTATACCGTCTTCGCTGACACAATGATAAAACCCTCTCATCGTACCAACTGGGGTCATGAGCGGACAGCCACTGGTGTATTCAAATGTTTCACCAGGGGCCAATAATGGTTGCTGGCCTACTACGCCCAAACCACGTACTTCTTGTACATTTTGATTCGCATCAGAGATGATCCAATGCCGGCTGACTACCTGTATAGGCTGCTCAGCGTGGTTAGTGATCTGTACGGTATAGGCAAATACGAACTGCTGGCGCTCAGGTTCGGACTGCTCGGGTAAATAGCGTGGCACAACTTTGACCACTACATTTTCTGACTTCAAACCCGTCTCCCTCAAAAATCAGTTGCAAAACTGCAGGGTCATGGAACATCACCCCTAATCATGACACAATTGCAGTATGTACGTCACAAACCAACTTACTCGCTGATCTATGTCACACAAACAAGCTGCCCGCATTGCTCCCAGTATTTTATCCGCGGATTTCGCCCGTTTGGGTGAAGAAGTCAAAAATGTAGTCCTAGCCGGTGCTGACTGGGTGCATTTTGATGTTATGGACAACCACTACGTCCCTAACCTGACGTTTGGCCCCATGATCTGTAGCGCGCTACGCCCGCATACTGAAGCCCCTATTGATGTGCACCTAATGGTTGAGCCTGTTGACTCTTTGGTTGAGCCTTTCGCCAAAGCCGGTGCCAACTTAATTAGCTTCCACCCAGAAGCCTCTCGCCACATCGACCGCACCTTATCGCTGATTCGTGATCAAGGCTGTAAGGCCGGGTTGGTATTCAACCCTGCAGTAGGTTTGGAGTGGATGGACCATGTCATGGACAAACTAGACTTGGTGCTGATCATGTCAGTGAACCCTGGTTTTGGTGGCCAGAAGTTCATTCCTCACGCATTAGAGAAACTACGCCAAGCACGCCAGAAAATTGACCGCTGGGTAGAAGAAGGCGGCCAGCCTATCAGCCTAGAAATTGATGGCGGTGTAAACGTGCAAAATATTGGCGCTATTCGTGCCGCTGGTGCTGATGCGTTTGTAGCCGGTTCGGCCATTTTTAACCAACCCGACTACAAAACTGTGATTGATGCCATGCGTGTGGAAATCGCTAAAGCCGATTCCCAAGCCTAACCGCTACATCAACCAGTTACCATTACGGCCCTGCCCTTTATCTCCGGGCTTTACCGGAGATAAAGGCTTACGCCGCTCAATAAACAGCGAGCTACCCAAGGTTTTCTTGGCCATTGTTTTAGCAGAAGCCGCCATCTCGGCAACTAAGCTGCTGTTATACAGATGCACCGGACTCACCTCTACCACCCCTAGCGATAGCGCCACCAAAGAATGGAACTCTTCCACCTGTTGGCGATTTTCCGCATAGTAGCCGCCCATACGCAAATGCTCAGCACTATAGAGATGGCTTAACGCCAACGGTAAATTCTGGATAATGCTCTTGCAGCGTTGCTCCCAGTCTGGGCTTTTGAAAATCACGATGAAATCATCGCCGCCCACATGCCCCACAAAATCGTGCTCGGGGTGGCTAGCCTCTACCAGCAAGCTGGCCGTAATCTGTATCACCTCATCACCTTTTCTATACCCGTATAGGTCATTAAAGGGCTTGAAGTAATCCAAATCGCCATAACAAACGGCAAACGGGCTTTGTCCACGTAGCAACTGTTCCAAATGCTCATTAATAGGCACGTTGCCAGGTAATTGCGTTAATGGATTGGCATACCGCGCTGCTTGTAACTGCAACTGCGACACCTCACGCATTAGATCGGCACTAGACCCTACACCTAAGTAGCTGCCATCTCGAGTAATGATGAAGCCATCCGACATATAGTGCTCAGGCCCATCCGTTACCCATTGCGCCAGTTCTTGCAACGGCATTTTTCTATCAATGATCAGCGGCGTATTTTCTATCATTTCACCGCAGGCACGATTGCCGTACAGTTCGCGGTGATACAACCTTGCCAACCTATCAAATAACCTGTCGCGTCTAAGCAAACCCACTGGCATGCCGCCTCGTAACACCACCAACGTATTGAGCGAAGCGTCTTTTTGAAAGCGATCGCACACCACATTCGTAGGCACTTCAAAAGCCACCACAGGAACTTGACGTACCAAACGATGGGCAGTCACCGGCTTATCGGCACGCCCCAAGGCGGTTAATGTAGGTGTACCAAACGGTGTTCTAAACAGTGCTAGCAACGCAGTTTCTAGCGAGGTTTTAGGATGTTTTTCTGGCCTGCCCAAGAAAAAGCCTTGGCCACACATCACCCCCAGCCTGCGTAGCATCACGAGTTCTTCTTGAGTCTCTATACCTTCAGCAATCACCGTAGATTGTGCTTGGAAGGCAATTTCGCAAATAGACCGCACCAACTGCTGGCGTAACGGATCTTCGTGTATGCCACGTACAAAAAAACGATCTATCTTGACGTATTCTGGGCGCAGCTCTGTCCATAACTTCAGCGTAGAAAACCCTTGCCCCAGATCATCAATGGCCAATTGCACGCCAGTTTCCCGGTACATTTTGACCACATCATGCAGCATGCTCATAGAGCTAACCGAGCAATCCTCTGTTAGTTCTACGACCACTTGATCGAATTCTCTGTCACGCAGTGTTGAGAACAAATTGCTCAAACTACGCTCTTCACCACCCGTTTGGTGCAAACTAGGGCTAGTATTTAGAAACAATTTTCCTGTGAGTCCCAGCGCTCTGAACTGTTCCAGATGCAACTCACAACACAAATGCTCTAATTCAAAACGCTGCCCATGCTGATCAGCTAGCTCAAATAACGCTAACGGCGAATACAAGGGCGTGTTTTCCGGCCCACGTATTAATGCCTCATAACCAACAATAGCGCCATGTCGCAGCTCAACTATGGGCTGAAATAAAGGTGTTAATTTTTTATTCTGCAGTACTTCTTGAAAAGCAGTCAGCATGTTCTCCACCTTAACACTGCCGTCTCCTAATTGTATCAGTTTGTATCACCGACACGTTATGCTACAAGCAACACCTTAACTCAACAAAATTACCAAACAATCCAAAGATGACAGACAGTGCAAGAAAACAACTGTCACTCACCATCTGCTCTACAATGCCAAGCAATGCTTTACTTTTACTCACAGAGCCAATCATGCAATACACTGCTGTACTTCTTGACCTAGACGGTACTCTTGTAGACTCCATTCCCGATATTGCCGCAGCGGCTAATGGCGTCTTAACCGACCTAAAACGTTCCCCTTTACCTGAAGATGTGATTCGTTCTTTTGTTGGTAAAGGCTCTGATGTGTTGGTGCAGCGGCTGCTGCGACACACCTCTGAAAATGAGCATATAGACCCAGAAGAATACGAGCGTGCCAAAGCCTCGTTTGCACACCATTATGCGCGTAGCAATGGTCAACACAGCACGATTTACCCAGGTGTAGAAGAAGGTCTAAAAGCATTCAAAGCGGCGGGCTGCAAACTCGCCGTGGTGACCAACAAACCCATAGAATTTACGATTCCTTTGCTGGATGCACTGAAGCTTTCCCCCTATTTTGACCTTATGGTTGGCGGGAATACTACAGATCAGAAAAAACCCCATCCACTGCCTTTTATACACGCTAGCAACGAGCTCAATGAGCCTGCTACACAGTGTCTGGTCATTGGGGATTCAGTGAATGACGCACAAGCCGCGCGTGGCGCACACATGGATGTTTTGCTGGTGCCTTACGGCTACAACGAAGGAATAGATATACAAACTCTGGATGCTGATGCTATAGTGTCCAGCATTAAGCACGCTGCTGAGTGGGCAACCACACGCAGTTCCATAACGGATTAAATGTTAACGATACGAATTAACACATGATGTCTGCTACCTTCACACACAATGCACAGATCGGCGCCTATTGGCGCTGGTGGCGTTTGTGTTCCGGGTAGCTAACATACTGTCCCGGTGTTTTTGTTGAGCTTCACGTTGTACCCATAAAGTCTCAGCACCTGCACCACCCAGTCAAACCAGCCCGGAATCTATGACAGCCGGGCTGTTTTGTTTTCAGGGCCCGGCCAACAGAACTTTTAAAAAAAGGCCGTACCATGACAGAAATTGAGTTTAAAGCGCTTGCCGCAGAAGGTTTTAACCGCATTCCTCTCATTGCCGAGACCTATGCTGATCTGGATACACCTCTTTCCATTTACCTGAAACTAGCGCACAACGGTCCCGAAGGTGGACGTAACAGCTGCTTGCTGGAATCGGTAGTAGGTGGAGAGCGTTTCGGCCGTTATTCCTTTATTGGTCTACCTGCCAAAACGGTAATCCGTGCCACCGGTAACGTGACCGAAGTCCTGCATAACGACGAAGTGGTAGAGCGCTATGAAGGTGACCCACTGACCTTTATCGAAGAATACCAAGCACGCTACAAAGTAGCGATTCGCCCTGGCATGCCTCGCTTTGCGGGCGGTTTAGCGGGTTACTTCGGCTACGACACTGTGCGTCACATCGAGCCTTCATTGGGCCAACCAATCAAACCTTTCCCTGCTGGTCAGGAAGAAGGCACCCCAGACATCATGCTGCTGCATATTGATGAGTTGGTGATTGTGGACAACTTGGCTGGTCGCACTTACTTGATCGTGTACGCCGACCCTACTCAGCCAGAAAGCTACTCCCGTGCCAAACGCCGTCTGAAAGAGCTGCGTGAAAAACTGCGCACTCCAGTAGTGATTCCATACGCTTACGCAAGCTTGGAAACCAAAGAGCGCCGCGATTTCGACAAAGCTGACTACATCAAAGCCGTAGAAAAAGCCAAAGAGTACATCACTGACGGCGAGATCATGCAGGTTCAGGTAGGTCAAGTAATCGCCAAACCATTCCGTGATGCGCCCTTGTCCTTGTACCGTGCGCTGCGTTCGCTGAACCCATCGCCTTACATGTACTTCTGGAACTTCAGCGACTTCCAAGTGGTAGGCGCTTCCCCAGAAATTCTGGTACGCCAAGAAAAAGAAATGATTGATGGCGAATACAAACAAGTTGCCACCATTCGCCCCTTGGCCGGTACACGCAAACGCGGCTCTACCCCTGAAGAAGACAAACTGTTGGCTGAAGAGCTGCTGGCTGATCCTAAAGAACGCGCTGAACACGTGATGCTGATCGACTTAGCGCGTAACGACATTGGTCGTATTGCAGAAGGCGGCACCGTGAAAGTAACCGACACCATGACGATTGAGCGCTACTCACACGTTCAACACTTGGTGTCCAACGTGTGCGGTGAAGTGAAAGAAGGCTTGTCTTCTATGGATGTGCTGCGTGCTTCGTTCCCTGCCGGCACATTAACTGGCGCACCTAAAGTACGCTCCATGCAAATCATTGATGAACTGGAGCCTGTACGTCGTGGTATTTACGGCGGCGCAGCGGGTTACCTGAGCTACAGCGGCGAGATGGATTTGGCCATCGCCATTCGTACCGGCGTGATCAAAAACGGCATGTTGTATGTACAAGCCGCTGCCGGTGTCGTGGCCGACTCTAGCCCTGAAGCCGAATGGCAAGAGACTGAAGCTAAAGCCCGTGCTCTGCTGCGTGCAGCAGAACAAGTACAGCTTGGCTTAGACGATCCCATTTAATCAGTTCCAGTCTTAACCCATACGTTCTCTTTTTAGCTCAGGTGCTCCCATGATTTTCATGCTCGATAACTACGACTCTTTTACCTATAACCTCGTGCAGTATTTTTACGAACTGGGACAAGAAGTCACGGTTGCCCGTAATGACCAGATCACGATTGAAGAAATAGCCGCACTGCGTCCTGAACGCATCTGCGTCTCACCCGGCCCTAGCACCCCTGCGCGCGCCGGTATTTCTATAGAGCTGATTCGTCACTTTGCGGGCCAACTGCCTATTTTGGGTGTGTGCTTGGGGCACCAAGCCATTGGTGAAGCCTTTGGCGGCAAGATTGTTCATGCACAACGAGTAATGCACGGTAAGGTTTCCCCCATTACCCACAACAACACCGATGTGTTTGCCGGCCTACCTTCACCATTTAACGTTACGCGCTATCACTCGCTGGCTATTGAGCGTGCCAGCTTGCCTGATTGCTTAGAGATCACCGCACAAACCGAAGACGGCGAAATCATGGGTGTACGTCACAAAACCATGCCTATCAGTGGCGTACAATTTCACCCCGAATCGGTACTAAGCGAACACGGCCACGCCTTGCTGCGTAATTTCCTGACCCTCTGAATTTGAAAAAAGAAAAAGGACCATCATGACAACCATTACGCCAACCGAAGCCCTAGTGCGCTGCATTGAACACCGTGAAATTTTCCACGATGAAATGCTGCACCTAATGCGTATGTTGATGCGTGGCGAAATGCCTGCGCCATTAGCTGCTGCACTGCTAATAGGGTTGCGAGTCAAAAAAGAAACTATAGGCGAAATTACCGCCGCGGCTCAGGTCATGCGTGAGTTTTCCACCCCCGTTGTCGTACCGGACACATCCGACTTACTGGATATGTGCGGCACCGGAGGAGACAGCAGCAATACCTTCAATATCTCTACGGCCTCTATGTTTGTGGCCGCTGCCGCTGGCGTCAAAATCGCCAAACACGGCAACCGCAGTGCCTCTAGCTCGTCTGGTAGCGCTGATGTATTGGAAGCCTTGGGCGCAAACCTAAACCTGAACCCCGAGCAAGTCGCCGAGTGTATTGAGCAAATTGGCATAGGCTTCATGTTTGCCCCTGCTCACCACGGCGCCATGAAAAACGTTGCCGCCGTACGTAAAGAACTAGGCGTGCGCACCATTTTCAACATTTTGGGACCACTTACCAACCCAGCGAATGCCGCCAACCAATTAATGGGTGTATTCCACCCTGACTTGGTAGGTATTCAAGTGCGCGCCATGCAGCGTTTGGGTTCCAAACACGTACTGATCGTGCATGGTATGGACGGCATGGACGAAGCCTCATTGGGCGCAAGCACCTTGGTAGGCGAATTGAAAGACGACGAAGTGCGCGAATACCAAATTCACCCTGAAGACTTTGGTTTGAGCATGGTGTCCAACCGTTCTATCAAAGTGAACAACAGCGAAGAATCTCGCGACATGATCCACCAGGCACTGGATAACCAAGCCGGCCCGGCGCGTGACATCGTGATGTTCAATGCTGGTTTAGCCATTTATGCCGGTAACGGTGCCAGCAGCATCAAAGCTGGTTTAGAAAAAGCGTCCGACATGCTGGCTAGCGGTGCCGCCCGCGACAAACTGGAAGAATTCTGTCGCTATACCAAACGCTTTATTTAAGCAGCTACGACCAAGGCATGGTCGCCATATAATGGCGGCTCATGCTATCGTAGCCCTACATTTTCTTAATGACGTCAACCACCTGACGAATTACGCTGAACGCCATGAACGATATTCTCGCCAAAATCCTAGAAACTAAAAAAGCAGAAGTTGCCACGGCCCGCCAGTTGCGCAGTGAAGCTGAAGTCCTGCGCGAAGCCAAAAACCGCAAAGACCTACGTGGTTTTGCCCGTGCCTTGCACGACAAAAATGCGGATGGTAAATCTGCTGTGATTGCAGAAATCAAAAAAGCCTCGCCCTCCAAAGGCGTCATTCGCGAAGATTTTCAACCGGCCGAGATTGCTAGCTCCTACGCTGCTCATGGTGCAGCTTGCCTGTCCGTACTGACTGATGTGCAGTACTTCCAAGGCGGTTACGACTACCTACGCCAAGCACGTGCAGCCTGCGCATTACCTGTACTGCGCAAAGACTTTATTGTGGATGCCTATCAGGTGATTCACTCCCGTGCCATTGGCGCTGACTGCATCTTGCTGATCGTCGCCGCCTTGTCGCCTAGCCAACTGAAAGAATATGAAGCCTTGGCGATGGAATTAGGCATGGACGTACTCGTAGAAGTACACGGCCGCGACGAACTGGACATCGCCCTAGAGCTGAAAACCAATTTGCTGGGCATCAACAACCGCGACTTGCGCAGCTTTGATGTATCGCTGGATAACACTCTATCCCTGTTGAAAGACATCCCTAGCGACAAACTGGTGATTACTGAAAGCGGCATTCTGACCCGTGACGACGTTGCGATCATGCGCGACCACGGCGTAAACGCTTTCTTGGTAGGCGAAGCCTTTATGCGCCAGCCTGACCCTGGTGTAGCACTAGAAGAATTGTTTTTCGCCGCCTAAGACATCATTTATGCAGCCATCCAATACCTTACAGCAAAGCCTACTGGCACAACTTCCCCACCTACACGCCGATTGGCAAGGGGTGATGGCAGAACCCGCCATTCGACAAAAACTGCAAGCGTTGGATGACTGGCTAATGCCCCAAGTCGCGGCAGGCACCACTATTTACCCCAAACACCCGTTCAAAGCGCTAGAACTTAGCGCTCCCGAGCAGGTAAAAGTCATTATTCTGGGGCAAGACCCCTACCACGGCCCAGAACAAGCACAAGGTCTGTCTTTCTCGGTTCCCGACCACGTACGCACGCCTCCAAGCCTGCGCAACATGTTCAAAGAACTGCACGCCGAATACCCCGATGTCGCCTCTACGCCCACCAACGATCTAAGTCATTGGGCATGGCAGGGTGTACTGCTGTTGAACACGTCGTTAACCGTAGAGGACGGCAAAGCAGCCTCTCACGCCAAACAAGGCTGGGAAGCCATTACCGATGCACTGCTGCTGCACTTGCTGAACTTTGAGACCCCAAAAGTCTTCCTGCTGTGGGGTAACCATGCCCAAGCCAAAGTGCCTCTGATTAAGCAACACGCCCACAAGGGGCCTATAGAGATACTCTGCTCTAACCACCCTTCCCCATTATCAGCCTTACGTCCACCCGTACCATTTATGGGGAATGGGCATTTCCGTAAGACCAATGAATGGTTGGTGAGTCAGAATCACGAGCCTATTAACTGGCTGTCGTAAGGTTCAGTGCTGAGGCACTGCTTTCATCGCACGCGCCAGCTAATATAGGGAGCCGTTGATCAGCGTAATGCTGTATTCCTGCAGTTCCCGAAACTTCTAGCTGTTGCTAGGTTTACTGCCCGTTCTTATGTGGCCCTTTTTCTCTGTACCTCACATCTGAAGATGCACCATGCACACGCTCAAACCGCGACTCTAGAATCGCTTGTGATGACGTATAGGGATTCAATCTGACAGCGGCCACCGCACTAAAAACCGTGGCAAGCGATGAAGGGAAAACGGAGGAAAGTGTTTTTTTATTTGGTGGTCAAATTAAAAAATACTTTTCGCAGTGCTAGCTAATGCAGGCAGTCTTAGATCAGCGTTATGCGGCATTCATC
>SRSN01000169.1 GCA_004791645.1 Alcaligenaceae bacterium 429 | reverse complement strand
GTTTAGTAGTAAACATATTCCAAAGAATATAAAGGAAAACCATTAGTGGAAGGAGGTCGGTTTTGGGGAAGAAGAGAGGGAGGTTGTGCCTTGAAGCAGAAAGGTGTGACTGGGATACCAGCCTAAGGCTAGGGTGGTCTATTACTGGCACCTAGTAACTATGCGGATGTAGCTCTGTAGGCTTAAGAATATGTTGGCAGGTTAGTGCTACAACGGAGCACCGCATTCATCGCACGCGCTGGGGACTGCAGGAATACTTTTTGTGATTTGAGACACCAAATCAAAAAAGTTTCCTCTCCGTCCCCCGGTTGTGTTGAACGTGGTGAGGTTTACAGCCCTTTCTTTTGGACTGTATGTTCTCAGCTGTTAGTTGAGCCAGAAATTGCTCAAACGACTCCGCCACTACATCTACTTCCTCGAACTCCGGCTCTAGTCCCATGACGACACGGCCAAAGTGTGCGGGTGAAGTATCTATCGCGTAATAGCTATATCCATTGGTGACCGAGAGCATAAAAGGGAAATGATGATCCCAGAATGAACGTATTTCAGACTGCAGCGCGCAGTCGTCACCAGCGGACTCTAGCGAGATAAGTTCCCACTCGTTCCATCGGAAGGCGGATGCATCTGTGTTGTGGAAGTCGGCTTCGCATAAGAACCAAGCGGTTTCTGTGGGGTTCAAGCATGAGACTAGGCTACCTAGAAAGTGCAGCAATGCGGTAGGTAACTGAGGATGCCTAGCTGAGATTTCTGTAGGGAGCTGAAATTGTTGGACGTGTCGTTTTTCAATAGCCCAACCAAGGCGCGTTAATTCAGCAATGGGGTTCATGCGTTGTGGCGTAGACATATAGGTGTGTGATTGGTGCGCTGTGGTAACGCGATATCGTATCGCTCAGACTGCAGCATCACAAATAAAAAACCCTTCGTACATACGAAGGGTTTAGACGTTACACCAATCCCTGTACTCAAACAGGGAAGTCGTAAAGTCGCTTAGTTTGCCACCAACGCGAGCACACGCAATGGGCTACCTGAGCCTGCCTCAATCTTCAATGGTGCAGAAATAATCAGTGCTCCTGTAGGAGGCAACTGATCAAGGTTTTGCATGCATTGCAGACCGTAGCGGTTGGCGCCGTGCATCAGTGTGTGGCAGGGGAAGGGCATAGGCCACGCGTAAGATTGTCCGGCGTCGGTATTGATGGTTTCTACCCCAAAACCGTGCACATTACGTTCTTTGAGCATCCATTCCACGGCTTCTTGGCTAGGGCCTGGTGTGTGGGGGCCGTCTTCTTTCATGTTGACGTAGCTGGCAGGATCTTTGGCTAGACGTTTGTACCAGTCAGTACGTAAAAATACCCAACTGTGCTCTGGAATACGGCCATGTTTGGCTTCCCATGCTTTAAGGAAGTCGCTGGTCAGTACCCAGTCTTCATTCGCGGCAACTTCAGCCGATGCGTCGATCACCACAGCAGGGCGTATGAAGTTTTGCGCAGGAATGGTGTCTACGGTGTTTTGTGGCTGATCTTTGCCCGACACCCAATGCACAGGTGCATCAAAGTGTGTGCCGGTATGCTCACCACAGGTGAAATTGTTCCAATACCACGCAGGGCCTTGCTCGTTGTATTGGCTGATAGTTTGTTTGCTGAATCCCGCAGTTTGGCCAAACTCAGGTGGCAATTGCAGGGCAGGGAAGCTTTCGCTTAGTGTGTGGGTGAGGTCAATGACCTTTACCTGTTGGCTATTCAGCGCTTGTACAAGCTGGCTGAGACTGTTCTGTGTACTCATCCCGGTGTCTCCTCGTTGTACTCGTACCTGCCGCTATTACTGGAATAGCGACAGGTAGGTACATATCATTCTTTAGTTTTCGGGTTGTTCATCCAGACCTGCGGGTGCCGGGTTGAGCTCGGCAGCGCAGAAGTCATCGTTCACAAAGGTGGCAGCACTTAAGGAACGTCGATTGACTTGCAGATTGAAGATGTCAAAACGGTTGTAGTGGCCGGTGATGTCATGCATTTGTCGTGGCTGTATGCAGCGTGACAAATCAATCTCACCGTAAGCAATACCGTCATCATCAATCAGCGGTGTGCCTATAGTGCGACCATCAGGCCCGATCACGCCTGAAAACGCGCTGTTTTTGCGTTCCAGCAAAGCACGGGCATCAGGGTGTACGGTGCTCATTTGTTCGATGATTTCTTCCGAAATCGTAGAGCACGCAATCACTGTAAACACTTTGCCTTCAAAGCAGTGGGCCGCAGCACGCAGACGGATGGCTTCAGCCATGTCGTAGTCTTTAGGCGCCACAGGCAAACCAATGTAGTTAGCCACGTGTACCAGTTCACCTTGTGACAGCAAGCTAAAGCGTGCCAAGGTGTTGGTGTTCTCACCGCAAGCCAACGCACCCAATGGACCAACGCTGGTTTTGTGTACGCGTAAGGACGACGCATCGCCAGGCGACCATGTCAGTTTTTCAGCCCATGTAGGTACCAGCTTACGATGGCGGCCCAACAGGCGACCTTCGTCGCTGATAGTCACTACCGTGTTGTAGATGGTAGCGATACTGTTTGGGTTGCGTTCGTTAACACCAATCACCACGTTTACTTTGCGCTGACGAGCTACTTCGGCGATTTTCTGGATTTCAGGGCCCGGCACTTCAATGGCGGACTTCACCAGTTTTTCAAACCAAGGGCTACCGTCTACTGGGTTCAGAATCCAGCTCCAGTAAGGGTAGGCCGAAATAAACACTTCAGGAAAAGCCACCAGTCGGGCACCGTTATCGGCAGCTTCGTGGATCAGCTTGCATGCTTTTTCTACGGTGGCATCCGTATTCAGGAATACAGGTGCTGTCTGTACAGCAGCAGCCTTGAACACTGGAAGATCTAGCATGTGACTACTCCTTAGTTGTTGGGCGTAACGTCAACAATAGGGTGACGCAGTGTACCGATGTGTTCTACGTAGGCTTCTACTACGTCGCCTGGCCACATCCATTCTTGTGGGCTACGGCCAGCGCCTACGCCTTCAGGTGTACCTGTTGCGATGATGTCGCCGGGTTCCAGTGTGATGCCTGCGCTGATGTCAGCAATCAGGTGGTTCACGTTGAACAGCATGTGACGTGTGTTGGAGCTTTGTTTAGTCACGCCATTCAGTGTCAGGCTCAGGTTGATGTTGTGTGGGTCTGGCAGTTCGTCAGCGGTAATGATGACTGGGCCAAATGGTGCGTAGGTGTCTTGGCCTTTGGAGTAAATCCACTGACCAGCACGACGGCAGTCACGGGCGCTCACGTCAATCATGGCGCTGTAGCCAAACACGTATTTCAGTGCATCTTCTTTGCTGACACGTTTAGCACGTGTGCCCATGATGACGGCCAACTCAACTTCCCAGTCCATTTGTTGGGTGATGTTTTTGTTGTGCTCGATAGCGTCGCCAGGGCCTACAACGGTGGTTGGTGGCTTGGAGAAAATGACTGGCTCTTTAGGCAGCTCTTTGGAGGTATCCAAAGTGCGGCTGGATTCGGCTACGTGTTCTACGTAGTTCAAACCAATACCAAAGATGTTTTTGCGTGGGCGAGGAATAGGAGCCAGCAGTTTTACGTTAGCAAGCGGTACGGCGATGCCAACAGGCATGTCGTCGCTGTATTCGTTCAGCAAGCGGGAAACGGCTGTGACTGTAGCAGGACCCATGTCGATGAAGTCCAGCATGTTGTCTGGCAATGGGGTGCCAGTCACAACGCCAAAATCGTGCAGGTCAACAACCAAGTCGTTAACGATAGCGCCTAAACGGCCTGCTGCTGCGGGTTCACTGCGGTAAGTTACGAGACGCATTTTCTTCTCCAGAGTTACGAACATGCTTCATGGAGCATGTAGTGATGCAAAGGTGTTAGTTAGTAATGATTTGATGCCCGCCGTTATCGGCCAAGGCTTCTTCACGATAAAGATTCAGTGCACGCATGGTGGGCAGATCATGGAACGAGAACAAGCAAGCGTCTTCACTGTTAGAGCCGTTGACGTGCTCGTGAAACATCCATGACGGCACGCAGAAGATGTCGTGCTCGTTCCAGTCATAGCGTTTGCCATTGATGATGGAGTGACCATGACCTTTGGCAACGTGATAAATAATGCTACCGGTGTGGCGGTGGGCCTTGGTGTGTTGGCCTGGCAGCAGCATCTGCATGCTGGCACCCATCGTGGCCATCACTGGGCCGCCTGTCAGCGGGTTCAAGTAATCCATGATCAGGCCATCAAATGGGCTGCCTTCAGATGCTTTGGCATAACGCTGCAAGGCTTCGTACGTAGGCTCCCATTCGTATTTCAACAAAGGTGAGTATGGTTTTTGCCAGTCGTGCAACGTAGGTCTTAAACCTGGGCCACCCCAAATGTTGGTGGCATCATTCACTGGATAGGTCACGGCTTGCTGCAAGTCTGGATGCACAGCGTAAAAGCCGGCTTCCAGCGCATTCACTAGAGGAATATCCAAACCGTCTTGCCAGATGCAGGTAGTGCCGTCTGAGCTAACACCGTGTTCGTGCCATGAGCCATTGGGTGTGAGGACGAAGTCGTTCGCACCCAGTGTCATTTTGTGGCCATCTACCACGGTGTAAGCACCAGAACCTTCCATGATGAAGCGCAGCGCTGACGACGAGTGTGCGTGTGCCGACGCTGCTTCACCTGGATGCATGACTTGCAGGCCAGAGTACAGCCAACCCACGGCAGCTGCGAAATCGCGGCGGCCAGGGTTGTTCAGGTAAATTACACGGCGCCCCGCTTGTTCTGGGGTAACCAAGTCTACTGAGCGCAGTACGTAGTCACGCAGGTCTTTAAAGCGCCATACCACCGGTACGGAGTCTGATTTAGGTTCCCACGGCTCAATTTTATTGGCCACGTTCCACAGCGCACCCGTCTCGAACTTTTCCAGTTCACGGTAGTACGCCACCAGTTCTGGTGTGTCGGTGACGTTGGCTCGGCCAATCACATCTTCGCGGTAGGCGTCATAGCGTTCTTGTGTCATTGTTGTCTCCTTTGATCTTCTGCCATGTTGCTTAGTGTGGGGTGTCTAGCGTGTAAGCCAGTCCTTTCCCCACTGATAGGGGGCAGGCCATGGCATGTC
The DNA here is from genome assembly GCA_004791645.1 of Alcaligenaceae bacterium 429. Classification (GTDB taxonomy): domain Bacteria; phylum Pseudomonadota; class Gammaproteobacteria; order Burkholderiales; family Burkholderiaceae_B; genus Paenalcaligenes. The sequence continues at coordinate 2,300 of SRSN01000169.1, read as the reverse complement.
TTGATAGCCTAGCTTGGCGGCTTCATGTAAGGGCCAAGCGGGGTTAGCAAGGAAGCCACGGGAGAGCGCACATAAATCGGCACGGCCTGCGGCGATAATGCTGTTTGCATGGTCTGCTTCAAGAATCGCACCCACTGCCATGGTAGGGATGGATGCTTCATTACGGATGCGGTCAGCAAACGGTGTTTGGAACATACGGCCATACACCGGTTTTTGATGAGCAACGACCTCACCACTGGACACATCCACCAGATCTGCACCTGCTGCCTTGAAGTGGCGAGCAATTTCTACGGCATCGTCTGGGGTAATACCGCCTTCAGCCCAATCATGTGCTGAAATGCGTACCATCAACGGTTTGTCTGCAGACAGTGCAGCGCGCATGGCTTTCAGCACTTCTACGGGGTAACGCAGACGGTTTTCTAAGCTGCCACCAAATTCATCGGTGCGCTGGTTTGTTAGCGGAGAGATAAAACTGGACAGCAAGTAGCCGTGACCGGCTTGTAGTTCAATGCAGTCAAAGCCAGCAGCATCAGCACGTTTGGTTGCCGACACAAACGCATCGCGTATGGTTTGCATTTGTGCTGCAGTGATGGCGCTAGGGGTAGCGCTATCTGCGTTATAGGCAATAGCAGAGGCAGAGACTAGATCCCAGTTGCCGGATGCTAAAGGTTTATTAGCCTTTTCCCAGCCTACTTGGGTAGAACCGCGACGACCAGCGTGACCCAACTGAATACCAATGCGAGCATCTAAGCTGTGCACGTGGTCTACGACTTTTTTCCAAGCAGATGTTTGGTCGTCATTCCACAAACCAGCGCAACCGGGGGTTACGCGGCCTTCAGGAGTGACGGCAGTCATTTCTGCCATCAGCAAGGCTGCACCGCCCAAGGCTCTGGCACCGTAATGCGTGTGATGGAAGTCGTTAACCAGACCGTCTTTAGCGGAATACATCAGCGTAGGCGCAAAGACGATACGGTTTTTCAATGTCATGTTACGCAGTTTGAAGGGCGTAAACATAGGTGGGGGCGCTTGTTTGCCTGTTTCCAGTTTCAGACCAGCGTCGGTAGCAAACCAGCGTTCAAACTCGGCAATGCCTTCAGGATCACGCAAACGCAGGTTCTCGTGGGAGATACGCTGTGAGCGAGTGAGCATGGAGTAGGTGAATTGCTCCGGAGCCATATCGGCATAGCGGGCAACGTTTTCGAACCACTCGGTAGAGTTACGGGCAGCATTCTGGATGCGCAGCACATCAATACCGCGAGCTGTTTCGTACTCTTTCAGGGCAGTTTCTAGATTGATGTCATGCTTCAGGTGCTGGGCTAAGGAAATAGCATCTTCCAAGGCCAACTTGGTGCCTGAACCAATAGAGAAGTGGGCTGTATGAGCTGCATCACCCATCAATACAAACGGTGTTTGCTTGCCGTCTACGTTTTCCCAATGTACCCAGTTACGGCAGATTACACGTGGGAAACGAATCCAGATGGCAGAGCCACGTAGGTGGGAGGCATTGCTGATCAGCTTGTTGCCATCCAAATGAGGGGCAAACAGTTTTTCGCAGTAGGCAATGCCTTCTTCCTGGCTCATGTTCTCGATGCCAGCTTTTTCCCATACTTCATGCGGTGTTTCTACGATGAATGTGGAAAGCCCGTTTTCAAAACGGTAAGCGTGGGCTTGGAACCAGCCATGCTCGTTTTCAACAAAAATGAAGTTGAAAGCATCGAATTTTTTCTCTGTACCTAACCACACAAAACGGCATTGACGCTCGTCAATGTCTGGCTGGTAGCTTTGCGCGTATTTTGTACGAATGCGGCTATTAATACCGTCGGAAGCGATGACTAAATCGGCTTGGTATTTGCGGGCGATTTCAAGTTCGTCTTCAACGAAGGTTTCAAACACCAGTTTGACGCCGATTTCTTCGCAACGCGCTTGCAAGATATTCAGCAGTTTTTTACGACCAATACCAACGAAACCATGCCCACGGCTGCGCAGTGCGCTGCCTTTGAAGTGCGTTTCTATGTCGTCCCAGTGGTTGAACGCATCACCGATGGTTTGAGCGGAAACTGGGTCAGCTTCGCGCAGGTTTTCCATGGTGGCATCTGAGAAGACCACACCCCAGCCAAAGGTATCGTAGGGGCGGTTACGCTCCACCACAATGATCTCGTTGCTAGGGTCTTGCAACTTCATTAGTAGACCGAAATACAGGCCGGCGGGGCCTCCTCCTATGCATACGATCTTCATGTCTGCTCCCTTATTGGTATGTACCACGCTGAATTAGATGCAGAGTAGTATGTTTATTAATAAAT
>SRSN01000168.1 GCA_004791645.1 Alcaligenaceae bacterium 429 | reverse complement strand
GCCTCCTATGTGAATAGAAATAGTCTACGAATTTTGCTCTGTTAGCCCAAGATCACTTTTATCGTCTTTTTGACTAGATTACGTCATAATGACGAAAAAACTCGTCATTATGGCCAAACCCTCATGAACGCTTTTCGTTACCCCGAATTAGACAGTTTAGATAGGCAACTGATCGCTGCCTTACAAATCAATGCGCGCGAGTCTGTCGCTAGTTTGGCGCGTACCTTAGGAGTAGCACGCACCACCATTTTGTCGCGTATTCAGCGTCTGGAAAAACAAGGCGTAATCCACGGCTATACCGTGCAATTGGCCGCCCCTTTCCATGAGCAAGGTTTGCAAGCCTATGCCGGTATTATCGTGAAACCCAAGTTGGGGAATCAGGTACTACGACAGCTCAGCCAAATCCCTGAAGTGGAATCTGCCGCTACTGTGAGTGGTGAGTTTGATTTGATGATCTGGCTACGCGCCCGTAGCACCGAAGAGCTAGACCTCTTGCTAGATACCATCGGTGCATTAGAAGGGGTAGTGCGCACTCACAGTGCGATCGTGCTGGCACGAAAGTTCGACCGCCGTCACCAGCACCGCTAAGTATTAGTTAGGCAACCAGCGCTCAAACAGACGGTGATCTTTACCTGCTGGCACATACCAAACTTTGCCTGCTGGGTCCCACATAGCTCCCAAGGCTTTAGCCTCGTCTTTCTCGGCATAGGGCACCGCTAAGACCAAACGGCCATCTTTAGTAGGCTGTGGCTCTCTAAAGCTAGGCGCTGCTTGGCGAGTAACCGCTTGATAGGGTCGTGCCTGTTGACGCTGCTGGTTCTGACGCAGAGCCTCATTAGCTCGTTGATCTACTTGCGTTAAACCTAGTCTGGCAACAAACGGACTTTGACTGGCCACCTCTTGCGGCACAATCAAACTCAACTGTTGCTGTGTTCGTGTGATGGCCACATAGAATAGGTTTTCCTCTTCCTGCGTCACTGCGCCCTCAGCCGGAAACTCGCCCTGCTCCAACCACGGCAATAGCACATGCGGGTATTCTTTACCTTTGGATTGCGCCACGCATTCCAACACCACCGCTTGGTCACCACGTCGCTCAGGGGCAGAACCCGCCGTTCCTAACCAATCGTATAGAGCCTTTAGTGACCAGTTTTGCTGTTCAGCAATAGCAATCAAGCCCTGTATGGATTTCTGTATCACACGGGCCTGTTCTTCATGCACAAACAACCGCCTGGCCACCATCTGCAAATCTAAAGCCTCGCACACCTGGTGTAATACGCTGGCTGCATTGGCATCAGCCCCTTCCTTCGTGAGCAACTCTATGGCCATGCGCATACGCTGTGCCGACATCTCAGGAGCAGTACGCTCAATCTGCCCATGAAAAAACGAATGCAATAGTTCGGGATATTCAGCGATCTCGGCTTGTGCTTGTGCTAGCGTGTGGTCATCCATGCTCAATTCAGCAAAAAATGCCAGAGCCGCCACAATATCGCCGCGTCTAGTGGTGTTTGGCACCGTTTCCAATGCACCAATGGATAAGGCCAACAGCCCTTGAATAAACAGTATTTCTCGACGTTGCAAATACGAGGTAAAGCCCTGAATACGATACGGCACACCGGCTTGCAACAAAGCGTTTTCCAGCACTACCGACTGGTGCGTGTCTCGCAATAAGATGGCGCAACTATTTAGGCCATGCCCCAACCCCACCCACTTGCGCACCGCCCGTAACGTCGCTTGTGCGGCAGCCTGCGGCTCGTGATGGTTATAGAGGCTTAGCTCTACGCCTGTGTGTTCAGGCAATGCTGAACTCACCACTTTGTTTTTAAAATGCTCTACCGCAAAGGCCAAATGCGGGCCATGCCTATACGTTTGCGTCAGCGGCAACGAACGCGTTGCAGGGTACCTATCCCTAAACCGTTCTAATAGGAAAGCCTCATCTGCACCCGCTGCACGGTGAATCACCTGATCCTTATCGCCAGCACCCACAAAGAACACATCGCCCTTGTCCAACAATGCGCACAACACCTGAAACGCCGACTCATTCATGTCGTGCAATTCGTCGGCAACAATCAATCTGCATGTGGGTAGATAGTCGTGCCAGAACTCCTCTTCTTGCAGGTTCTTAGCCAAGTCATAGGTCGCATCTTGCGCACTACGGAACATCACACCGTCATAGCGGCTATTACGTAAGGCTTCAAACTCGTGCGCGCACAAATAATCAGTCAACGTCGTTTGTGCATGTATCGCACGGTCTTCCGCATCCAGACTGGCATCATCGCTTTCCAGTAGCATGCTGGCTTTTAAGCGTTGCTGACATTCTAAAAACTGACTTACCGCCACATGATGCGTACGTATATCCAGATACTCATAACGCTGCGCGTATCTACTGCTCACCTGCTCCAACGCTTGCAACACATAAGGGCGCAAGGCTGCGGCATCTTCAATACGAGGTACCGAGACCTGTTCGCCTTTGAGCAAAATTTGCTCAGCAAACTGTTCAAAGGTTTGTACGGGGATCTGTCTGGCTCGAGCTGGCGCCACGCCTATTTCAAGTAAGCGCTGGCGCAATACTTGGCGCGCTTCTTCCGTAAACACCAACGCCAACAAACTAGAGGGCGCAGCCCCCCACGCTAAGGCTTCTGCCAACCGTAACGCTAATGTTGTAGTTTTGGCAGCGCCCGCATTCGCATGCACCAAGCACACCCGCCACCGCGCCGCCTGAATAGCACGCTGCTCGGCAGTAGGCTCAATACTGAGCGGATGAAAACGTGGGCTGCCCTCTGTACGCATAACGTTTAGTGCTGCAAACGTCGTTCTGCGCGACGCGCCAACGTTTGAATACGGTTCAACGACAATTTATGCTGCTCAATCAACCGCAAGAAACCATTGTGGAACATCTCAACAATGCGTTGGTCATCCAGGTCGTTATAGCCTTTGTCATCAATTACCCAGAAACCACCCAGGGTTTTATCTGGACCCAACTCATCGCTCACGGTAATTTGTTGTGGCACCAATAAACCCAACTGATGCAGTCGGTTTACAAACTGTTGAGTCGCAGCCATTTCGTTTTGGTAAGCGCGCAAGAAGCTCATGACTTGCTGCAGGTACTCAGTCGCTTCGCCATCCTCAAAACACGCTACGCCTTCGGCGTGATGCAAACCAGCGTAATCAGCATCCACCTGCACGGCCAATGCTTGACCGTCATCTGACGTGCCCAACATAAAGGGGTAACGGCGTACGAATGCCGGTACATAGGTTTCTGCTTCCCAGCGACCCGCGTTATCCACAAACAAATTGCTATCCGGTTCCAAACCCGTCAATGCCATGGCATAAAACAGCTGATCAGCGCCTTGTACAAACACGATAGGATAATGCCCCGCCGCTGCACCAAACTCACTAATGCTCAGCGGCATCACGTGCATGGATCGCGCAAATGCAAAATGGTCGTCTAGGGTTTTGATCTTCAGATCGGAATGTTGATCCACATTCAGTGTCAGCAAATTGGAATATAAAGCGCTCATTCAGTCGTCTCTGGCACACCCTGCGTATCGCAAGGCTATCGCTAATCGTCAAACCTCTAGTGTAGCGATTTTTGGCGCATCATGACGTTATGGTCGCTGTTGCAAGGACTCCAAATACGCTGCCATATCAGGCTTGAGATTGCCCGCTTGTGCCACTTCCTTCATAAAGAGTCGTGTAGCAGGTGACAAGGAAGCACCTTTACGAGTCACCAACTCATACGATTCGCTGCGGGAATGCAAGGTTAGCGGTAAACGCAACAACATGCCTGAATCGCAGAAAGGTTGAGCAGCATCGGTCGCCATCAACGACACCGACACTCGATCGTGTTGCAGCATAAACATGGTAGTAAACGCTGATGCCGTTTCTATGTGATACAGGGGAAACTGCAGATTGGCTTCATGAAACTCCCTTTCTAATAACAGCCGCATGGGCATATTAGCGGGATACACAATCCAAGGAGCAAGCGCTAGGTCTTCTAACGTTAACGTCGCTTTGCTCGCTAATGGGTTTTCTGGATGGCAAATGACGGCTAGCTCTTCATCATGAATCGCTAAGCTGTCATAAAGATGCGGCATTTGATTCACGCGTGACCGGCAAATAGCCACATCTAAACGCCCATGATCCAATAGCGACAGCAGCCGTGCACTGGTGTCTTCCACCACCTCTATAGCAATCGCCGACTGCAATTGCTGCACACAAGACAAAGCGACAGACAAAATTGGCACTGCCCCCATAATCAGCCCTACTGCCAGACGCCCACCATGCCCTAGCAGTATGCCTTCCATTTCCTCATGAAAATGGGCCAAATCAGTATTAATCAAGCGTGCGTAACGTACAGCACACAACCCCATTTCCGTCGTTTCTAATCCGCGGTGTGTACGTCTAAATAGTTGTACGCCCAGTGTGTTTTCTATTTCCCCCAATGCCTTAGTCGCCCCCGGCTGAGTCAGAGCAACTACCTCAGCCGCTTTCTGTACGGTGCCGTGCTCATGCAGCGCAATTAGCAACCGCAAATGGCGCATACGCAGTCTGGAAATAATAGAGGTGAGGGAAGGCAGAGCAGGCATGAATTTTCGTTATGAGCCTATCAGTGGTTGTCATTATCCCAAAGTACTACCCGTAGATATAGTTGATGCCATCTGGCGTTAACGCCCAGCCATCTCCGAGTAACTAAAGCAGAAAGACAACAATGGCGCTTATTAACTATATTACGCAAGTGCAGTTTGGGTTTGGCAGTATCAAAACACTGCAAGAAGAATGCACCAAACTGGGTATCAAACACCCTCTCATTGTAACAGATGCAGGTATACGCAAAGCCGGCTTGCTGGAGGTTGTACAGCAGCAGCTAGAGGCCCCTGTAGCAGTGTTTGACCAGACCCCACCCAACCCCAATGAAGCCGCTGTGCGTGCTGCTGTTGCGCATTATCAAGAGCATGCCTGTGATGGCATTATTGCGCTGGGTGGTGGTTCTGCCATTGACTTGGCCAAAGGCGTTGCCGTTTGCGCAGCACACCCTGGGCCTTTGCGCCAATTTGCTGTTATTGAAGGTGGCTTAGCTCGCATTACAGCAGCTACTGCCCCTGTGATTGCTGTTCCTACTACAGCGGGTACAGGTAGTGAAGTCGGTCGTGGTGCCATTCTGATTTTGGACGATGGCCGTAAAGTAGGCGTGATCTCTCCATTCGTCGTACCTCGCGTTGCCATTTGTGATCCTGAGCTAACCATGGGCTTGCCTGCTGGTATGACTGCCGCTACCGGTATGGATGCGATTGCACACTGCATGGAAACCTTCATGGCACCAGCGTTCAACCCTCCTGCGGACGGTATTGCTCTGGACGGCCTGCGCCGCGCTTGGGCACACATTGAAACGGCCACTACCGAACCTAGTAACAAAGAAGCCCGTCTGAACATGATGAGTGCATCCATGCAAGGTGCTTTGGCTTTCCAAAAGGGGTTGGGTTGCGTACACAGTTTGAGCCATGCTTTAGGCGGTATTAATCCTAGCCTGCACCACGGCACGCTGAACGCGATCTTGCTACCCGCTGTTATCCGCTTCAACAGCAGCGTAGACACCATGATTAACGAGGACAAACTGGCTCGCATGGCTCAAGCCATGGGCTTGTCTGAAGGTGCTGACGTAGCACAAGCCGTCTTGGAACTAACTGCTCGCCTAGGCTTGCCTACCTCCCTCAGCCAAATTGGCGTAGGCCCAGAGCTTTTCGAGCGCATTATCGAAGGTGCTTTGGCTGACCACAGCCATAAAACCAACCCCCGTGACGCAAGCCCAGAAGACTACCGCCGCATGTTGGAAGAGTCTTTGTAACCCCTTGCCACGTCACTCATAAAAAGGAGAAAGTCAGCCATGCAGACTTCTATTACTGGACAACAATTTATTGGTGGTCAACGTATTGCCAGCGGTGAAGCGGTATTGCGCAGTATCGCGGCTGCCGATGGCAGCACCCACCCTACTGCTTTTTTTCAGGCGACCCCGGAAGAGGTACAGCAAGCGGTCGCAGCAGCTAGCCGTGCATACTCTAGCTACCGCCAACTCTCCCCCTCAGTTCGTGCCGATTTTTTAGAACAAATCGCCGCTGAAATTGACGCATTAGGTGAGGACTTCATCGCTGACGTAGTACGCGAGTCTGGCCTACCTACCGCCCGCATTATGGGCGAGCGCGGACGAACGTCTGGCCAGTTGCGCTTGTTCGCAGCAGTACTGCGTCGTGGCGATTTCCTAGATGCTCGCATCGATCCAGCACAACCTGAACGTGCTCCTTTGCCTCGCGCAGATATCCGTTTGGTCAACATTGGCGTGGGGCCAGTCGCCGTATTTGGTGCCAGTAATTTTCCCCTAGCCTTCTCTGTGGCAGGGGGGGACACTGCCTCGGCTCTGGCTGCGGGTTGCCCTGTGGTGGTGAAAGCCCACTCTAGCCATATGATTACAGCCGAATGGATAGGCCAAGCCATTGAGCGCGCCATTATCAAAACCGGCATGCCCGCTGGCGTATTCAATATGATCTACGGCAGCCGCGTAGGAGAAGACTTGGTACAAGCCTCGGGCATCAAAGCCGTAGGCTTTACCGGCTCCTTGTCTGGTGGTCGAGCACTGTGCGATCTGGCCGCAGCACGCCCAGAGCCAATCCCCGTGTTTGCCGAGATGTCTAGCATTAACCCCGTATGGATGATGCCTAGAGCCTTGCAAGTGCGTCACGCTACGCTCGCTAAAGACTTAGCCGGTTCAGTCACTATGGGCTGCGGACAATTCTGTACCAACCCAGGTTTGATTCTGGCCATAGACTCACCAGAAACCGAGCTATTCATCGCTGAACTTCAAACAGCAATATCAGCCATTCCCGATCAGGTAATGCTGAACCGCCAAATCTTAGGCCATTACCAGCAAGGGCTAGCCCGTTTACTGGCCACTCCAGGGATTACGCAGTTGTGTGGAGGGGAAGGTGAAGAAGGCAAAGCACGTGCCCATGTGTTACGAGCAACGCCTGAGTTATTATTTCACCCGGAAAAATTACTGGAAGCGGAAGTGTTTGGGCCTGCAACGGTGGTGGTTACCGTACCAAATGTGGAAATGCTTCAGCGCTTCTTCCATGAAATCCAGGGACAACTCACCATCACCCTACAAGGTGAACCAGAAGACCTACATGCTCACCCAGAGCTGTTGAGTTCTCTGGAACAACGCAGTGGACGCTTACTGCTGAACGGTTACCCCACCGGTGTAGAGGTCTGCGACGCCATGGTCCACGGCGGCCCATACCCTGCAACCTCTGATGCCCGTGGCACATCTGTAGGCACATTGTCTATCCGTCGCTTCCTACGCCCTGTCTGCTTCCAGAATTATCCAGACACTCTCCTGCCACCTGCCCTACAGAACAGCAACCCCTTGGGGATTCTGCGGTTGGTTGACGGACAGATGACACGAGATCCTCTACGCAACTAAGGCTGTGATTGATTTACACCTATTTCCTATAAAAAAGGGAGA
>SRSN01000167.1 GCA_004791645.1 Alcaligenaceae bacterium 429 | reverse complement strand
TGTTATAACATAACGTATCTAAAAATAATGCTATCTATTGATCTTACCAGTAAGTCATGCATCACAGTAGAACGACCGCACATTCCGCGCCTAAAGTGGATAAAAGAATCTATAGGGGCACGGTGCTGCTGAGCTCAGCTTGGCAGCGTTGTTTGCGTGTATTGCCTGTGGTTGTGGTCTTATGGCTACTGACTGCATGGGCGTTAGGGTGGTTCAAATAATGACCACCAGCAATGCAGTAATTAGTTTGGATCAGGTGTCCTTGGGTTGGCGCGATAAAGTGGCTGTACGTGATGTCAGTGGCCAATTCATGAAAGGGGGTTTATATGCGTTGGCTGGCCCCAATGGCGCCGGCAAATCGACGTTGCTCAAGGGCTTGGCTGGGCAGCTTACCCCGCTGAAAGGCAAAATACAGATCAACTCGCCCCAGCGTTTGGCTTTTCTGCCCCAGTTTGGTGAGTTAGATCGCAGTTTCCCTATTAGCGTGTATGACTTGGTGGCCATGGGGTCATGGCGGCGTACAGGGGCATGGCGTGGCTTAAGTGAATCTGAACACAAGCGCGTGCAAGACGCATTATGCCAGGTGGGGTTGCAAGGGTTCTCTGAGCGCGCCATCAGCACCTTGTCGGGCGGTCAAATGCAACGTGCCTTGTTTGCGCGGCTGATCATGCACGATGCGCCTATCTTGTTGCTGGACGAACCTTTTTCTGCCGTGGATAAAGCCACCACGGATGACCTGATGGTGCTGTTGCATCGTTGGCATCAACAAGGGCGCACAGTGATTGTGGTGCTGCACGATTTGCATACTATCCGACAAAACTTCCCCGAAACCGTACTGTTAGCTGGCCAATTGGTCGCGTGGGGAGAAACTGAGTCCGTATTGACTGCAGAAAATCTGCATTTGGCCCGTCACTTGTGCGAGGGAGACTACCTGTGATGTGGCTGTACGATGTGTTGATCCACCCCTTTGTTGAATTTGGTTTTATGCGCCGAGCGCTGGCAGGATCATTTGCCTTGGCTGCCGCCGCAGGTCCGTTAGGTGTGTTTTTGGTATTACGCCGCATGAGCTTAATGGGCGACGCCATGGCGCACGCCATTTTGCCCGGTGTGGCAGCAGGCTTTTTGCTATCAGGTCTATCGGTGGGTGCGATGGCGCTGGGTGGCGTGATTACCGGTTTGGTGGTGGCGTTACTGGCGGGCTTGGTATCTAGGCTGACGCCGTTGCGAGAAGACGCTAGTTTTGCCGCGTTTTATTTGGTGTCATTGGGCTTAGGGGTGCTGTTGGTGTCCCTAAAAGGCTCCAATATGGATTTAATACACGTGCTGTTTGGCACCGTGTTGGGGTTGGATGATCAAGCGTTGTTGCTGGTCACAGGAACCTCCAGCGTTGCACTGTTGGTGCTGGCCATTATTTATAGGCCGCTGGTGCTGGAGTGTTTAGACCCGCTGTTTTTACGTGCTGAAGGGCGATCAGGCTCTTGGGTGCACATGCTATTTTTGGTGCTGTTGGTTGTAGTGTTGGTAGCAGGCTTTCAGGTGCTAGGCACGCTGATGGTAGTGGGGATCATGATGTTGCCCGCAACAGCTGCCCGCTTTTGGGCTCGCTCTGCCAGTAGCCAGATGGTGTTGGCCGCCTTATTGGGTATGGGCGAGTGTTTCATAGGATTATTGCTTTCCTACTACGCCAACGTGCCGGCATCACCCGCCATTATTTTGGTTGCGGGAATCACCTATTTTCTATCACTAGCCTGTGGTCCACAGGGTGGGTTGCTGCAACGGTTGCGGTAATCATCTAGGGACCATCTATTCATCACAGAGGAAAGCACATGAATACTAGAGACAGTCAACGTAGGTGGTTACGCCCCATTGGACGCTATATGGCGCAAGGGGTAGCGGCCATGTCTATGAGCGTAGCGGTGGCATCTGTTGCGGTAGCCAAACCTGTGCCTGTGGTGGCGAGTTTTTCGATTTTGGGCGATATGGTAAGCGTGGTGGGCGGTGATGCTGTTGAGGTAAATACCTTGATTGGCCCTAATGCCGATGCTCATTCGTTTGAACCCAGACCGGGTGATGTGCGTAAATTGGCCGATGCCAAATTGTTGGTTGTAAATGGTTTGCAGTTTGAACCGTGGTTGGCAGGACTAGTGCAATCGGCCGGCTATAACGGTAAGCAGATAGAAGCTACCAAAGGTGTGCAACCGCTGGATAATCATGATCACGTAGACGATCATACTGACGACCACGACCACGACCACGACCACGACCACGACCACGACCACGACCACGACCACGACCATAGTCACGGGCATGAGCATCATCAGCATGGCCCGCAAGATCCCCATGCATGGCAAAGCCTCACCAATGCAGTGATGTATGTGGAAAATATCCGTGATGCGCTGAGTGAAGTGGCTCCGGAATCTGCCCCTGTGTTCCAAGAAAATGCAGCTCGCTACATAGAGCAATTGCAGCGGTTAGATGCCCAGGCTAAGGAACGTTTGGCGGCTATTCCAGTGGAACGCCGCAAAGCGATGGTGTCGCACGATGCATTGGCGTATTTGGGCAAAGCCTACAACATCGAATTTGTGCCGTTGTTGGGGATGTCTAGCCAAGCCGAACCTTCTGCACGCGAAGTGGCAGACTTAGTGCAGCGAGCACGAGCCGAGCACATTACGGCTATTTTCCTAGAAAATGCAGTAAGCCCCGCCTTGGCTAAACAATTGGCCCGTGAAACAGGCGCACGTATGGGTGGCACCTTATACACCGATGCCTTGGCGGAACCGGGTCATGAGGCCGATACTTACTTGGGAATGATGCAGAGCAATCTGCGTACGGTAGAAGCGGCGTTACAACCGTAATTACGGTTTGCGACGGGCACGGGGATGTGCTTGGTCATACACCTGTGCCAAATGCTGAAAATCCAAGCGCGTATAGATTTGCGTGGTGCTGATGTTACTGTGTCCTAGCAACTCTTGTACCGCGCGCAAATCTTGAGCCGATTGCAGCATGTGGCTGGCAAAACTGTGTCGTAAAGCATGAGGGCTGATGTCTAAAGACAAGCCCGCTTCTTGGCATAATTTCTGCAAGCGTGTTTGCACCATACGGGGGTGTATGCGTTTGCCTTGAGCCCCCAAAAATAGCGCGTGGTAGTGTTCAGCATCGTCTACGGCACTGCGCAGTACACTGCCGCGTAGTTGAAGCCAACACTGCACAGCATGCAGCGCTTTGCTACCTATGGGCAGCGAGCGCCTTTTGTTGCCTTTGCCTAGCACATGCAGTTCAGCTTCCTGAAGACTTAGCCAACTGGACGACTCATAGCCCGCCTGTTTCACGTAATGGGTGTCTAGGCTCACCAACTCACTTAAACGTAAGCCACTGGAATACAGCAGCTCAAACATGGCTTGGTCGCGTGCCTGTACAGGGCTGAGATGCTCCAAGCTTTGTGCGGGCTGGTGATCCAGTAATTGCTGCGCTTGGTCTACAGAGAGCGAGCTAGGTAGTGGGCGCGGGCTTTTGGGGGCTTTGAGTTCAGCACAGGGATTAGGGTGAGCCGGGTATTGCTCACACCACCAATGGAAAAAATTACGCCATGCCGCCAGTGTGCGTTGCAGGCTACGGGGGTGTAGCCCGCCAGCGTGTAGTTCAGCCAGCTTTTGGCGCAGTTGAGCGGGTGTGAGTGTGTCAGGCGAGACAGAACCTGATAACGGCAGAATATGCTGTATATCGTGCTCGTATGCCGCCAGACTATGCTCGGATAGCCGTCGCTCGTAGCGCAGATGGTCCAACCATGACTGCACGGTCGCAGAGGCTGGGATAGGCATGGTTATTCAGTGCCTCGGCTCAGTGCCGCCGAGCATAGTTGGCCAATATTCAGCAGAAACTCGGTGCCCATGTCTGTGGCAAAGCGCTCGGCTTGTGTCGCGCCCAAAATCAGCACGCCAGAGTTGTTTTGAGTCACGGGGTGTATCAAGGGCACAATGGCTACCGATTGGATGCTGTCAGGCAATAGTGCCAGCACTTCTTGAGGGGGGATGCCGCAACGCGGGGACGTTAATGCCTGAGCGTATTTGTGTAGTTCCTCAGGCGCGTCTGTGGTGACGAAATCTTCCCAGCAGTGCAGGGCGATGGCGTCCAGATCGAACACTTCCGTTAAGGACTCTTGTATGTGCAACGGCAATTGCGCGGTATCGGTCTCGGCCAACATGGTGCAAGTCCATGTGCGTAGCTGATCGGCAATACGTTGATTGGCGCTAGCGTTTTCTATCAGCGTGTGTAGCTTACGTTCCAACTCTTTGTTTTTTGCACGCAGCCCCAGTATTTGACGCTCGCCCAGCGAGATGGCTCTGGTTTCATGAGGGTGCGGAACACGTAACTCTGAAAAGAGATCGCGATGTTGCAGGAAAAAATCTGGGTGGGTACTCAGGAACTGGGCGATAGCAAGGGCGTTCAGATCAGAGGGACTCATGCAGTATCCTTTGGCAAAAGCGGTAGGCAGCGTTAAGTTTAGCGTAGGTGTTCTGGAATAGGGGGCGCTTCGGGCGGCACCTTATAGCGGTTGTAACTCCACAGATATTGTTCAGGAAAGCGTTGAATCAACGTTTCCATGCCTTGATTGATCAGCAAGGCCATGTCTTCTACGTTGTCAGGGAAAGGCTCTGGCAGACGCAGGTAATGAATTTTCCAGCCTTGGCCTTTGGGCAAACGTTCACCCGCGGTTAAGACCACGGGTACTTTGGTTTGCAAGGCCAGTTTGGCGGCCAAGGTCATGGTGTAGGCGCGTTTGTCGAAAAAGGGCAGCCATAAGCCATCACCACTACTAGGCACTTGATCTGGCAACATCCCTACGGCTTCGCCACGGCGCAGTGCACGCACGAATTCGCGTATACCTTGCACATTAGCGGGTACGGAGTGCAGCCCGGGCGTGTCGCGTGAGGCACGCATGGCAGGTTCAAGAAACGATTGTCGTGGTGGTCTGAACATCACCGTGATGGGACCATATTGCACCAGACGCCGGGCTGTAATTTCGAAACAGCCCAAATGTGGTGTGAGGTACAACACACCACGATTTTCAGCCAAGGTTTGCGTAACAATGTCGGAATCGGGGTTTTGACATAGCGCCAAGCATTGCTCTGTTTGCAGCCATACTTTGGGCAGTTCCATCAGCATGGCACCCGTTTCGGCAGCAGCGCGACGGGCAAATTTACCCTCTGTAAATCCCGCTTGTGCGGCATTTTCACGCAGTCTGTTGTGGTAACGGCCTGGCACAAAATAGACAATAGAACCCGCAAAGCGTCCCAGTGCATGCAGCACGCGCAGCGGCAACGCAGACATCAGACGTAATAAAAACAACAGCATAAATCCCAGGGCATAACGCCAGAAATTTGTTTATACATTTAAAGATGTGTCATTTTCGCTTAAAATGCAATTTATCGCTGAGTTAACCGACAACTTGCGGAGCGATATGCCAGTTTACTGGCCCTTAAACCCGCTAAAGCGTCGCGCCCGATTAAGCCTTTGTGTGTGTGGTGCAACGCAGCTCGTTTCCTTTTAATGCGCATCACTACAGGACGCAAAAGCTGTGGCAAATAACGACTTCTTATTTACGTCTGAATCTGTCTCCGAAGGTCACCCAGATAAGGTTGCTGACCAAATTTCCGACGCCATTCTAGACGCCATTTTCGAACAAGACCCTAACGCTCGTGTTGCAGCAGAAACGCTGTGCAACACCGGTTTGGTCATTTTGGCAGGTGAAATTACCACCACAGCCAACGTGGATTACATTCAGGTTGCACGCGATACCATCAAGCGCATTGGCTACGACAATAGCGACTACGGTATCGATTATAAAGGTTGCGCCGTTTTGGTGGCGTACGACAAACAGTCACCAGATATTGCACAGGGCGTAGACCGTTCTGAAGAAGAAATTCTGAATCAGGGTGCGGGTGACCAAGGTCTGATGTTTGGTTACGCGTGCGATGAAACGCCTGACCTGATGCCAGCGCCTATTTGGTACGCACACCGCTTGGTACAGCGCCAAAGCGAACTGCGCAAAGATGGCCGTTTGCCTTGGTTGCGCCCAGATGCAAAATCTCAGGTGACTTTCCGTTATGTGGATGGTCGTCCTGCAGAAGTAGATACTGTCGTGTTGTCTACGCAGCATGCACCTGAAATCTCTCAGGAAGATATTCGCGATGCGGTGATCGAACACATCATCCGTCCTAGCTTCCCGGCTGAATTGCTGACAGAAAACACCAAGTTCTTGGTGAACCCTACCGGTAAGTTTGTGATTGGTGGTCCACAAGGTGATTGCGGTCTGACAGGCCGTAAGATCATTGTGGATACCTACGGTGGTGCATGCCCACACGGTGGCGGTGCATTCTCCGGTAAAGATCCTTCTAAAGTAGACCGCTCGGCGGCTTACGCTGCACGTTATGTGGCGAAAAACGTGGTGGCTGCGGGTTTGGCGCGTCAGTGCCAAGTACAGGTTAGTTACGCCATTGGTGTGGCAGAACCTATCAACATTACTGTGTACACCGAAGGTACTGGCGTAGTGTCTGATGAGCGCATTGCCGAGTTGGTACGCGAGCACTTTGACCTACGTCCTAAAGGCATTATCAACATGCTGAACTTGCTGCGTCCTATCTACAGCAAAACAGCGGCTTACGGTCACTTTGGCCGTAACGAGCCTGAGTTCACATGGGAAGCTACTGATAAAGCGGCCGCATTGCGTGCTGCTGCTGGTTTGGCGTAATTGCTCATGAAGCAAAGAGGCGCTTAGGCGCCTCTTTGTGTTCTTGCTGTGCGTTTTCGTAGGCATAGGCCTTAGCTAAAATCAGGGTATTAGGTCTTAGCACGAAGACAATTAGCAGGTACAATTTACACGTTTTGATTCCTGTCTGAGGAGCGTTGCGACAAACCCCGTGCGGTTTGCCAGGCTCAGACAGTAGCGTTGATCCCCTTCAACGACGCTCACCAGATTCTCGTGCCGAGAAGCCGTGGTGATGCCAGTAGTGTGCCCCGTCGGTTCTCGCACCAATTTATCGGAGCACACATGACTGTTAAAACTGAAGATTACGTGATTGCAGATATTAGTCTGGCAGGCTGGGGCCGCCGGGAAATCGCTATTGCCGAAACAGAAATGCCTGGTTTGATGGCGACTCGTGAAGAGTACGCAGCTTCCCAGCCACTGAAAGGCGCACGTATTGCTGGCAGTTTGCACATGACTATCCAGACTGCTGTGCTGATTGAAACGCTGGTGGCGTTGGGTGCAGAAGTACGCTGGGCATCTTGCAATATTTTCTCTACCCAAGACCACGCTGCAGCTGCTATTGCTGATGCGGGCATTCCTGTTTTCGCGGTAAAAGGCGAAACACTGGAACAGTACTGGGAATACGCCCACGACATCTTTAACTGGCCTGGTGAACAAGCCAACATGATTTTGGATGACGGTGGCGATGCAACGTTGTTGCTGCACTTGGGTGCACGTGCTGAGAAAGATTTGTCTGTATTGGACAAACA
>SRSN01000166.1 GCA_004791645.1 Alcaligenaceae bacterium 429 | reverse complement strand
TGTCTAGAGAAAGCCAAAGCGGCGAGATGTTGCATTGGCATTTGCTGATACCGCGCCCCAATGCGTTAGGTGTGTTGGCACCGTATTTCATTGATTGGGGTGATGCTCAGCATCCTTCCGAGCGCTTGGCTGAGCAATTTAGTTTGGTGGCATGCCAAGCAGGGCACCCAGAGCCCGTAGTAGTACAGACATTGTGGGATGCATTGGGCGTGAATGTTCCCGTTTCCCACGCAAAACAACCAGAACTGAACATCACGATTCAGTCGGCAAAGGGCGTGTTTCAGCTCCCTTAACTCATCACAGTAAACAATATTCCTCCAAAGAGGCGGTGTTAGCCATGAAGAAAATCGCATTGAGTGTGGCCTTATTGGCCAGTAGTAATCTGTACGCAGCAGATGGTCTAGAAAAAGTCCGTATAGGCTTTCCTCCAGCATGGTCGGCCGTAGAGGCAGCCATTCCCTTTGGGGATGCGTTGGGCTTCTTTAAAGAAGAAGGCTTAGAGCTGGAATACGTATCGGTACAAGGTACGGCCGTGCTGTTGCCACAGGTAGCGAATGGTTCGGTGGAGTTCGGCATTATGAGCCCAGACTTGTCTGTGATTGCCGCCGCCAAAGATGAGAAATTCCCTATCCAGTTTTTCTACAACTTTTACCCACGCAATATTTTTGAAATCACCGTTTTGGAAGACAGCGATATCAAAACCTTGTCGGATCTTAAAGGCAAGAAAATGGGTGTGGGTGCATTGAGCTGGGGCAATCTACCTATGAGCCGCCTCATGCTGGGTGATGCAGGGGTGACCTGGATGAAAGATGTGCAAGTGATGCCTGTGGGTGTAGGCCCTGCGGCATGGCAGCGCATGAAATCCGGCAGTGTGGATGCACTGAACCTGCCTGCACCGCAAAACGTGATGATGGAAAAAGACGGTACCGCTATTCGTCGCCTGCCTATTCCTGAAGAGTTTGCCAATTTATTTGCAAATGGTGTGGCAACCAGCGAGCAACTCATTCAATCCAACCCAGAGCTGGTGGAACGTATGGGACGTGCTATCGCTAAGTCGTTTGTGGCGTGCGCTACAGACACTGAAAAATGTGTGAAAGCTTACTGGCAAATCGACCCTAGCTCTAAGCCTGATGCGGCAAACGAAGCTAAGTGGGTAGATACCTTCTCGGCTGTGAACGACGGCACGTACAACATGATTGGTTTGTACGACATCAAAGAAAACTTTGGCCAGTACAACAAGGCCGATTGGGAAAAGTTCGTGCAAAAACTGTACGAAGGTGAGCAGATCTCTACGACGGACTTTGATGTGGAAACCCTCTACACCAACCAGTTCATCCCAGGAATCAATAACTTTGATGCAGAAGCCGTACGCAAAACGGTGCAGCAGCTACCCAACTAAACGCAACCGCCAGGATTGAGTCATGTCGTTAACGTTGAAAGATATTGTGGTCAGCTATCCCAGTAAACGTGGAGAAGTGCTGGCTCTGGATAAGCTGGACCTATCGGTAGAGTCCTCCTCATTTGTCTCAGTATTGGGGCCATCAGGCTGTGGTAAGTCCACGCTGGTGCGCTTGGTATCGGGGTTGTTAAAACCTACGGCTGGTCAGGTGGAATTTAACGGTCAGGTCATCAAAGGTGCACGGGACGACGTAGGTGTGGCATTCCAACAAGCAGCATTGTTGCCTTGGAAAACCGCACTGGATAACGTGTTGTTGCCTATGAGCTTGACCGGAAAATCACCGCGCCAGCACCAGGAAACCGCTCGTGATTTGTTGGACTTGGTAGGGCTCAAAGGCTTTCATGATCGTTACCCCTTTGAACTGTCAGGTGGTATGCAGCAGCGGGTGTCGTTAGCCCGTTCGCTGATACGCAATCCGTCGGTATTGGTGATGGATGAGCCTTTCTCAGCGTTAGACGCCATGACTAGAGAAAACATGATGGTAGAGCTACAGCGTATTTGGCTGGAGAAAAAACCATCGGTGCTGTTCATTACCCACTCCATACAAGAAGCAGTGTTTTTGTCTGATCGCGTGGTGGTAATGAGCGGTAGACCCGGCAAGATCGTGGCTGACGTGAAGATAGACATTCCTCGACCACGCAGCATCGATACCTTGTACAGCCCGGAGTTCATCGAGATGTCCAACTATCTGCGATCGATTTTTGATGATCACGAATGAGCTAAGGGGTAGTGATCATGAACCAAGTGTTGAAAAGAGTGCTGTTGCCCATAGCACCAGTGATCGCGTTTTTTGTAATTTGGTATTGCGTGATTGCGCTGTTCCATATTCCGAATCGTGTGTTCCCAGGGCCGGAGGCCGTCTTAGAACGCATCTATAGCGGCTTGTTTACAGATGCCGATTTGTGGCCGCATTTGTCACAGACTTTGCAAAGCACCATTTTGGGATTCTTGTTAGGCACGCTGCTGGCAGTGGTGTTTGGCAGCGTGTTGGCCATGTACAAGCGGGTAGAGCTGTTGATGTATCCGGTTGTGGTGGTGTTACAGGCGGTGCCTAAGGTGGCGATTGCCCCGTTGATTTTGTTGTGGCTGGGCTATGAAACCAAAAGCACAGTGGTGCTGGTGGCCCTGATTTGTTTCTTCCCGATTTTTGTGGGCACCTTTGTAGGCATACGCGCAACGCCACCTGTGCTGTTGGATCTATTCAAGAGCCTGAATGCCAACAGCTTGAAATTGTATTGGCATTGCTGCTTACCGAATGCGGCGGGCTCCATCATCTCGGGCTTGCAAGTGGGCTGGGGCTTTGCCTTGGTGGGTTGTGTGGTGATGGAGTTCATCGTAGGGATGGGGGGAGCGGGTTTCTTGATTGATAACTCAGCCAACTCACTGGACACCACAACGGCCGTAACCGCAATGGTGTTGCTAGGGGTGCTGGGCTATGTAGGTGGAGCGTTGCTGACTTATGCCAAAGAGAAACTGGTGTTCTGGGAAGGGAGTAAACGCTCATGAGTGATAACTATTTTTCCGCGCCTCGCTGGCAGCGTGTTGTGTTGCCTGTGCTGGGTGTGATCGCTTTGATTGCGGGCTGGCACTACCTAGCTACCTATGTAGTGGCTAATCCCACACTTATGCCTGCCCCCATGAGCGTATTTAAAAACGTGGCAGCGTGGGCAGGCCAAGGGTGGTTTGAGACCCACTTCGTGGCCACGGTGATTGCCACGTTAGTAGGGCTGCTCATTGGTGCTAGTTTGGGTTTCTTGTTTGGCATTGTGGTCAGCGAGGTTGAGACCCTATATCGCGTGTTTCACCCCATTGTGCAGGCGTTGCAAGCCATGCCCGTAGTCGCTATCGCACCGTTGGTGATTGTGTGGTTCGGCATTGGCTTGGCATCCAAGATTGCTTTGGTCGCCATTGGTACGTTCTTTGTCATGTTTATTCACACGGTAGCCGGTATGCGGTCAGTGTCGTCAGAGTTGGTAGACATGGCCAAAGCCTTTGGTGGTGGGCGCTGGCGCATCGTTTTTTTAGTGAAAATCAAGTCGGCTCTGGATTATGTATTTAGTGGTCTAGAGGTTTGCGCAGCCTTGAGCTTCATCTTGTGTGTAGTGGGCGAGTTTTTGGCCGCCAAAGCAGGGATTGGGTATTACCTGCGGGCTGCTTCCTACGATATTGATGCAACAGCCATGTTTTCAGCTGTATTTGTGCTGGCGCTTTTAGCAACCTTGCTGGCCTTTGCCGTCCGGGTTTTGCATCACCGTTTGGTTTTTTGGAAATACAGCAAACAGTAAGTACAGGAGAGCACTATGAGTCAAGAATTGCGTCAACTTTTTGAGAACCTAATTGAGGAATCACCCTTCATCCAAAGTTGTGGCATGGAGCTGGTAGACCTTGATGTAGAGGCCGCTACAGTAGACATGAAAATGCCGCTGTTGCCTAACTTGGCGAGAGATCGCGCTGCCACCCAGTTTCACGGTGGCGCTATCGCCTCGCTGATTGATACCGCAGGTGATTTGGCGGTGGCGTTAAGTGTGGGTGGTGCCGTACCTACCATTAACTTCCGTGTGGATTTTATTCGTCCCTCTAGCGGGCCATACCTCATTGCCAAAGCCGTAGCGCGCCGCGTAGGCCGTTCGGTAGGGGTAGCCGATGTGGATGTGTATGACGAGCAGGGCAGACTGACGGCCATTGGTCGTGGTTGCTACAGCGCGCAAAAGGGCTAAGTCATGTCTACAGAGCAATTTCCACAAAGTAGTAATCTGGGTGGAGCCATTGCTGAGCAGGTGAGCCCGCAGCAAGCCTGGTTGATAGAGGTGGATGAACGCGGGCAAGAGCGCGTGTTCAGCTACCATGATCTACACGATCAGGCCGCACGCATTGCGGGTTTTTTGCAGCAGCAAGGCTTGGCCAAAGGTTCACGTATTGGGCTGATGGGGCTTAATAGCGCGGAGTATCTGCTGGCGTATTACGGCATTATGCAAGCTGGCTATTGTGCAGTACCCATAGGGTTCAAACTGGCTTCAGACACCATTCACTACATCGTGCGTGATGCACAGGTGCAGACGGTGTTTTGCGATAGCGAGTTTGAGCATTTATTGCCCAAAGGTACGCCACACATCAATTTGGCTACGCTATTGAACACAGTAAGCAGTGCCAGCAATACTACCGAAATCGTCGTGCCACACCCTAGTGACGCAGCAACAGTACTGTATACATCGGGGTCTACAGGTGTGCCTAAAGGGGTACCGCTTACCCATGGCGGTTATATCTGGGCACTGCAAAAAATGCGTGTGAATGGGGGCGAGTTTTTCCAAACACAGCATGCCAAGGTTCTGTGCGCCGCACCGTTGTCGCACATGAATGCCTTGTTCTTGTCCAAGTTGGTGACGGCATACGGCGGCACTTTAGTGATGCTGAAAAAATTCACGGCACAAAGCTTCCTACAAGCCTGCCAAGATCACCGCTGCCAAGTGGTGACAGCTGTGCCTACCATGTTGGCGATGGCATTACGGGCATTGGAAGATCAACCACTCAGTTATGA
Source organism: Alcaligenaceae bacterium 429 (assembly GCA_004791645.1). Classification (GTDB taxonomy): domain Bacteria; phylum Pseudomonadota; class Gammaproteobacteria; order Burkholderiales; family Burkholderiaceae_B; genus Paenalcaligenes. Next base: position 2,564 of record SRSN01000166.1, on the reverse strand, counting down.
CTTTAGTGCGGTGTTAAGTGTAGCAATGGGGTCGTCCCCCATCACTGACGAATTGCATCGCAGTGTCAGTGCGCTGTTCCCCAATGCCACCGTCAACAACAACTGGGGTACTACCGAAACAGGGCCTGCCGTTTTTGGGCCGCACCCCGCTGGTTTGACCCGTCCTGCCTTGTCCTTGGGGCATCCCATTGCGGATGTAGAAGTACGTTTAGGTACGGATAACGCCGAAGAAGGTGAGCTATGGGTACGCAGTAAAGCGGTGATGCCAGGCTACCTAAATCGTGACGATGAAACGGCTAAAGCCTTGCACGATGGTTGGTACAAAACCGGTGACGTGATGCGCAGAGACACAGACGGATTTTTCTACTTCGTGGGTAGGGTAGACGACATGTTTGTCTGCGGTGGGGAAAATATTTACCCCAGTGATGTGGAGAAACTGTTGATGAAACACCCTGATGTGGTGCAAGTCGCGGTGGTCGCTGTGTCGGATCAGATCAAAGGGCAGGTGCCAGCAGCATTTGTGGTGAAACGCCAAGCCTCGCATATCAACGAGGACGACATCAAGCAATTTGCATTGCAAAACGGGCCTGTGTATCAGTATCCGCGCCATGTACGGTTTATTGAAGACATGCCTTTGCTGGCAAATAACAAGCTAGACAAGTTGAGCATCAAAAAAATGGCCGCTGGCTATGCCAAATAATATTTCTCTAGTGAGTGAGGGAACGATGAAAGCACAAGTTATACAGTCCCACGGGGGCATTGAACAAATCACCTTTGAAGCCAATTGGCCTACACCTACTGCGGATGCAGGTCATGTGATCATTAAAGTGGGGGCATGTTCGCTGAACTACCACGATCTGTTTACGCTGCGTGGTATGCCCGGTATTACCGTACCTATGCCTATCATCATGGGTATTGATATGGCCGGCAGTATTGCCGAAATAGGCCCTGATGTAGAAGGCTGGAAAGTAGGCGACCGCGTGTTGGTAGACCCGCTAGTGTTGAATCCTTACCAGTTGTTGGGCGAGACCGTAAATGGCGGTTTGGCTGAGTACTGCAAAGTGCCTGTAAGCCAGCTTATTCCTTTGCCTGATCGTGTGAGTTACGAGCAAGCCGCTGCGCTGCCGGTGGCCTACGGTACGGCTTATCGCATGATGGTGACTCGTGGTGGTTTACCACTGGATGGTAGTGCCAAAGGCAAGAAAGTCTTTGTGCTGGGGGCGTCAGGTGGTGTGGGTACTTGCTGCGTACAGTTAGCCAAACTCAGTGGTGCCGAAGTGATTGTGGCGGCCTCCAGTGATGACAAGCTAGAAAAACTACGTGAGCTAGGTGCTGATCACGGCATTAACTACAAAGAGCAAGACTTCATCAAAGGCTTACATGAGCACGTAGGTAAACCACGTATTAGTGGCACCGGTGGCGTGGACATGATTGTGAACTTCACTGGCGGTGATACCTGGGTGTCGTCCATTAAGTCGTTGAAGAAAGGCGGTAAGTTGCTAACGTGTGGTGCTACAGCGGGTTTTGATCCTAAAACCGATCTGCGCTATATCTGGACTTTTGAATTGACGGTATTAGGCTCCAATGGCTGGATGCGCGAAGACTTACATGCTTTGCTGGCTTTAGTAGAAAAAGGCGATTTGAATCCACCTGTAGACATGCGCTACCCCTTAGAAGACACGGCCCAAGCCTTTGCAGCGCTGGAAAATCGTTCTGCTTTCGGCAAAGTGATTGTTCAACCTTAACGACTACAGGAATACGAATATGGCGCAGCTACACGGAAAAGTGGCTCTGGTTACCGGAGCTAGCCAAGGAATAGGCTATCAAATTGCATTGAGGTTGGCGCGATTAGGTGCGTTCGTGTGTGTGCATGCACACCGATCCAAAGAATCGTTAATGCAGTTAGTAGCGACTATAGAGGCTGAAGGTGGAAAAGCTGCGCCTATTTTCGCGGATTTATCCGATGCAAAAGGGCCGTACGAGATTCAGGCACAATTTGATAAAATTGTGGCCGATGCCGTTGGCGAAACAAGATTAGATATATTGGTCAATAATGCGGGTGTATTGAAACGTGAGCCAATTGAAAGTGTGACGTCAGAGCAGTTTGACCTGACACTAATGGTGAATTTAAAAGCCCCATTTTTTCTGACACAATGCATGTTGCCCCGTTTGCGCGATCACGGGCGGATCATCAATATTTCTTCTATGGGTACACGCATGGCCTTTCCAGAAATGGCTGTGTATGCGCCAGCTAAAGCTGGGCTAGAGGCGTTGACGCGTTTGCTGGCAGCGCATTTAGGACCACGAGGGATTACGGTAAATACTGTTGCGCCAGGCCTGACAGAAACCGCTATGAGTCCTATTGATGAACACACAGCAGCGCGAGCCATCAGCAGCATTGCATTAGGGCGCATTGGTGCTCCTGGTGATATTGCCGATGTGGTCGCTTTCTTAGCTACTGATGAAGCTAAGTGGATTACCGCGCAGCGCATTGAAGTAAGTGGTGGGCAAAAAATTTGAGTTAAACCATACTTTGCCAATCATTAATATTGATTATTTTAAGG
>SRSN01000165.1 GCA_004791645.1 Alcaligenaceae bacterium 429 | reverse complement strand
CTCTTATAAAGAAAGAGCAATTGCGTATTTTTGTAAAACAATAGGCCTTCCTACACTGTCTTCCATCACTCTTCGGGAAGACCTTCATGCCTATCTTCAAAAAAATCATCGCCACTCTACTGTTCACAGCCAGCGTGACACCTATTAGCACTGTCGTTGCACAAGAGTCTATTGATGAAGTGCGTTTTGCTTGGGCTGGTGGCCCTCGCACATGGGTTTTAGGACAAATAGACAAGTCTTTCGACCACGCTTTTAACGCACCAGTAAAGTGGATAGCCTTTAACTCTGGTGCAGATGTTCTGGCTCTCTTTGCCGCCAAAGAAATTGATATTGCTCGGTTTGGCTCTAGCCCTGCGGCGGCTGGTATTGCCCGCGGCTTACCCATTGAAGTCATTGGTGTACAAGAAATCATTGCCACCAGTGAACGTTTAATTGCCAAACCCGGTATTAACTCTCTCAAAGACCTTGAAGGCAAACGCGTTGCTTATCCTGCCAACTCCACCGCCCAATTTGCGTTTGAACAAGCTATACAGTTAGCGAGCGATGGCGCTGATCGCTCCAAAATACGCACGGTCGCTTTGAAACCAGCAGAAATCGTATCGGCATGGCAGCGTGGTGATATTGATGCTGCCTACGTTTGGGGCCCCTTTAGCCAACAACTGGAAGCCGAACAAGGCAAAGCACTGTTTGCTACTCAGGATTTAGCCAAATATGGCGTACTGGTCTTCAATAACTATGTAGTACGCAAAGAGTTTGCTGATCAACATCCCGAATTGATCGTGAAATTTCTGGAAGTAGCACAAGAGAAAGCCAACGAATACTTGGCAAACCCTGACGCTGCATCACAGAAAATTGCTCAGCATCTAAACATTCCTGTAGAAAATGTGCGTACTACGCTGGCCGGTCTTACCTACCCGTCCATCACCGAGCAATTAACCGTGGACTACTTAGGCGACAGCACCACTAAAACTGATTCACGCATCACCCACTCCTATAAAAGTGCAGCTGATTTCTTGGCCAACATTGGTGAGCTACGCCAATCCGATGTACCTGCCAACTACGCTAGTGCCATCAACACCCGTTATTTGGAGCAGGCCGCGCACAACGCCGCCACCAAGCCATAAATGTCAGTTTCTGCATCACGATCCGCTGCACCTACGGGTGCAGCACCCTGGAAATATGCGTTCATCAGTGTAATGGCTGTCGTTGTGTTTTTGTTGCTGTGGCAACTGTCTGGCACCTTGGGATGGGTAAACCCATTACTGTTACCGTCTTTAGGCGAGGTGTTCAGTACAGCCTTAGACTTAGCTGAAAACGGTTACCGTCAGTCTTCCCTCTGGCACCATATTGGCATCAGTGTGGCCCGTGCCGGCTTTGCTTTCCTGATGGCCATTGTGATTGGGGTACCCGTAGGGCTCATTATGGGGCGTTCCAAATGGCTGTCTGCTTTGTTAGACCCCTTTGTACAGTTCTTGCGCCCCTTACCTAAAATCGCCCTCATTCCATTGGTCATTTTGTGGTTCGGCATTGATGAAGGCGCTAAGTTTTTTCTGATCTTCATTTCTACCTTACTCAGTATTTTGGTGGGCTCTGCCGCTGCCGTACTGAATGTAAGCCACAACCGATTGCGCGCAGCCGCTACCTTAGGGGCCAACCGTCGCCAAATTTTCTGGCACGTCATCTTGCCCAATGCGCTGCCCGAAGTTTTCACGACTATCCGACTCGCCATAGGAATAGGCTGGACATCGTTAATCGCTGCTGAAATGGTGGCAGCTGACTCCGGCTTGGGATGGATGGTGATTAATGCAGGCACTTACCTGCGCACCGACATCGTCATGTTAGGCATTTTCTTGCTGGGCCTGTTGGGGTATCTGTTTGATGCCGTACTGGTGATTTTGCAGCGCAAACTCGTGCCATGGGCGGGAAAGGAAGCGTAATGAGCACGACCAAACTTCAACTACATGCCGTGAGCAAAGCGTTCTCGCATGGCAAGCAACCCCCGCAAACCGTGCTGGACGATATCTACCTCGATATACATCAAGGTGAATTTCTCTGTTTGCTAGGCCCTTCTGGCTGCGGTAAATCCACCTTACTCAACCTATTAGCAGGTTTTGACCACCCTGATCAAGGGCAACTACTGCTAGATGGTCAAGCCATTACAGCCCCTGATCCCAGCCGTGGCATGGTGTTTCAACAGCCCAACCTATTTCCGTGGCTCACGGTACTCGACAACATCACGTTCGGCCCACGCATGCAAGGCCTACCCGAACCCCATTATCTGCCCCAAGCACAGCACTATTTACGGCAGATTGGATTGGAGCGCTACGCCAACCACTACCCGTGGCAACTGTCAGGTGGCATGCGGCAACGTGTGGCACTCGCCCGAGCGTGGTTACCTGGACCTGAAGTGCTGCTGATGGATGAGCCGTTTGGGGCCTTGGATGCGCAAACTCGACTCATCATGCAAGAGCTACTCAACCGTATTTGGTCAGACACTGGCACCACCATTGTGTTTGTCACACATGATGTGGACGAAGCGCTATTTCTTGCTGACCGAATCGTTATGCTCGCCGCTCACCCCGGCAGAGTCAGAGAAATCATCAACGTCCCCTTTGCTCGACCGCGCACACCGGATGCCTTGCTGGTGAATCCCGACTACGCCATTGCAAAACGTCGGATTCTGCAAATTTTGCGCGAAGAAAGCACCCACTTATTTGACGAGGCCCTATCGTGAAACTGTCCCACTTCCCCCGTGTAGTACTGACGCAAGCCCCCACCCCGTTACAACACTTACCCCGCCTAAGCCGCTTGCTCGGTGGTCCTGACATCTATATCAAACGCGATGACAATACCGGCTTAGCCTTAGGTGGCAATAAGACCCGCAAACTGGAATTTTTGTTGGGTGATGCCTTAGCCAAGGGTGCCACTCACATCGTGACCCAAGGCGCTAGACAATCTAATCATGTGCGCCAGACCATTGCTGCTGCCTCTGCGTTAGGGCTACGCACTACCGTACTGTTAGAGGAGCGCATTCCAAACACGGATGACGACTATAACCACAACGGCAACGTGCTGCTGGATCGCATTTTCGGTGCGGTGATTGAAGCCCGCCCTAGTGGACTAGATATGAACCACGAACTGCTCGCCATTGGTGAACGCCTGCAAGCCGCGGGTGAAGTCCCCTACCTTATTCCCGGTGGCGGCTCTAATGCCATTGGGGCCTTAGGCTACGTAGAATCAGCCCAAGAGTTACTGCAACAAATTAACCAGCAACAACTGGATGTACACCACGTTATACATGCGACTGGCAGCACTGGCACACAAGCCGGTCTGGTGGTGGGCTTACAAGGCAACAATAGCCATATACCCGTACTGGGCATTAGTGTCAGAGCACCTCGCGACCGTCAAATCGAGAACGTCACCAAACTCGCCCGTCAAACCTGGGAGTTACTAGAAATACGCGGCGAATTTCCTACTGACACGGTAGAGGCCAATGCTGACTATGTAGGCGAGGGCTATGGCATCCCTACCCCTGCCACCCTAGAAGCCTTGTTTCTACTTGCCCGTACAGAAGGCATTTTGCTAGATCCTGTGTACAGCGCCAAAGGCTTTGCTGGTTTGTTGGACTACATACGCAAAGGCATTTTCAAAGCCGGTCAAAACATCGTGTTTATACACACTGGTGGCGCAGCTGCATTGCCTGGATACCGCAACATATTAGAACGCTACGCCGCCGTGTATGAAAACTGATACTCAGCCGTTCATGCTGGGTGTACTGGGGGGAATGGGGCCACTAGCAACCGTCGATTTTCTACATAAGCTGGTTGCTGCTACCCCTGCCCAACGCGATCAAGACCACGTCCCCACTGTTGTGTGGAACGTACCGCAAATTCCTGATCGCCAACAGGCTATCGCTGGCACGGGGCCATCACCGTTGCCTCAGTTATTAGAGGCAGTAGAGCAGCTAAATCGTGCTGGTGCGACCCTATTGGTCATGCCCTGCAACACTGTCCATCACTGGATCACAACGCTACAACCCAACAGCCATGTTCCTTTTCTGCATATAGTAACTGCCACCGTAGAGGCTTTACAGCACTCGAACCACCCTACACCGCTCAAGCGTGTTGGGGTAGTAGCTACTCGTGGAGCGCTACGCACTCGCCTCTACCAAGACACCTTGCAACAACATGGATTAGAAGTGTTGGAAAACACTGAAGCTGAATTAGACACGCTGTTTATGCCAGGTTGCTATGCAATCAAACGCCATGCTCTGAATGAAGGTGCCGCTCTGATCGAGGCTGCTGCACAAGCACTAGTAGATAGGGGTGCTCAACACCTTATTTTGGCTTGCACTGAAGTACCTTTAGCACTGGCGCACGCACGCTCAGCTTTACTGCACCACAGCACAGACCCGAATCAGGCTCTGGCTGAGGCTGTGGTGCAAAGATGGTTAACAGTGAGAGATGCTATATAGTCTGCGCCTGAATCACATAATCAAAACCATGCCGTAACCCGCCTTCTTGCGCCACGAAACGAAGCGCACGCTGACGTAGATCAGCGATGTGTTCGGTCATGGCTAAGGCTAAGCCCCGGTCTTTAAATCGCTGGGTACGTGCCGCGCACATATCCAACTGACCATTCACGAAGTTAGCCCCATAGCGTATGGCAAACTGCTGTACTTCTACAGGCTTGAAATTAGCCTGACGCAACTGACGCAACACCCATTCCAACGGATATTCGCGGTAAGGTCGCTCATCTGCCAGCAATAAGCATGCATCGCGTAAGCGCCCTATTTCGGTGACTAACTTTCCGGCCTCATCATCCGCTCCGTACGGCACGTAAGGGTTAAGACCAATCACGTACAGCGTTCCACGCGTTAACTGCCGTAAGCGCGGGAACAGCTGATCTTGCCAGTAGGGAGCAAAGCCCTCTATCGCCCCCAGCAAGTAGTCTGCTAACACCGTGTCAAATTGCTCGTTGGCCAACAGCTCTGCATTCATCCAGTTATCCACCAACAAGCGATCTTGCTCTCTAGTGTGATAAATGGGGGACTGCCGTATTTGTCGCGCCATGCTTTCTGCGCCGGTAATCGCTGTCCAACTGCTGCTATCTATGGACTGCAACCACCGCATAGAGCCTAGCCCTGTGCCAGCATCCAGCACATTTCCCCATGGGGTTTGAGCCTGCAATTCAGTGACTTTTCGGTAGAGTAAACCCATGCTGGGGGTAGTCATGTTTAGAACTCCATCCGTACGCCAGCGACCACATTACGCCCCGCCAAAGGAGCGGCTCTGGAAATGAAGGAGGTATGGTTGTAGCCCAGTCTGTTGAACAAGTTATGACCTTTTATATAGAACTCGTAGGTGTTACCCGCCAATTTGGTTTTGTAGCTTACGCCCGCACCAAACATAGCGTAACCAGCGGTGCGACTTTCATAGTCAGCAATACGATTCTGGCTGAAATGCTGGGTGTAGTTCAAGTAAGCCTGCCAATTATTCCATGTGAAATCGGTGCGTACACCCACTCTAGCTGCCGGAATACGTGCTAACGAGCCACCATGATGACGTAAGCTACCACGCACATAATCCCCATATAAAGTAGTCTTCACAATAGGATTGAACTGGTAAGAAGCCTCGGCCTCTAGCCCCGTGAAACGCGCGTCGTTTTGGGTGTACTGAATCAGTCGGAAGTCTTCATACTGATCCAGTGTTTTAGCGTAGATGTAGTTTTTGATATCGCTGTGGAAAAGGTTCACTGCAAACTGTGCTGCACCTTCTGTTTTGCGTAATCCCAAATCAATGCTGTGACTGGTTTCCTTTTTAAGGTCCTGATTTCCCAACTCGTAGGTCAATGTCGCAAAGTGCACCCCTCTTGCATAGAGCTCTTGGGCATTAGGCATACGTTGTGAACGCGAGAGCGATAGTGACGCTACATAGTCTGGCGCAAAGGCCCATGACACACCCGCCGAGAACGACGCTGCCTGATCGCTATAGCGATTCAGTGGGCGTCTGACTGACTGTGTCTCTGGCTTAATCGTCTGCCACTCATAGCGCCCACCCAACTCGAACCGCAGAGCATCCCATTCATAGCTTTCCAGCATAAACACCCCTGTACTGTGTGTTTTGCTAGGGGGAATAAAGTTCTCGCTGCCACCTACTGACTTGAAATTAGACTTAGATGCCTGTACACCCACTACGCCCGTTAATCCCATCCACGGCTTATGTTGCAGCTCGATACGGCCATCGTAACCACGGTTAGTAAAGCGTGTACCTGTTACACCGTCATCACGTTCATCGTGTCGGTAGTCGGTATAACCTGCTCTGAAACGCACGCTCTCAAAACCAGGTAAGGGGTTATCTAACTCGCCGCGCAGATCAAAACGGTCGCTACGTAATACGGCATTTGTTTGATGATCATGCTCATGATCATGGTCGTGATCGTGTCCGCCGTGGTCATGCCCATGTCCGTGATCATGGTCGTGTCCCCCACAATGCAGCGATGAACCATGCGGGTGGCAATCCTCGTATTCATGCGTATGACCTGGCAAACCGTACTTGTCATAGCGATAAGAATAGGCTGCACCGATGTAACCCCTATCACCGATGAACGACACCCCTAAACTCATGTTGTCGCTTAAGGTATTGGAGTTCTCAACGCGCTTGTCTTTCCAATGCGGGACACGGTAATCCTTGCCCTCGCTGTGGTTGGCATTCAACTGCACCACCACAGAACCCGTACTGCCGGTTAGCGATATGGCTTCAGCATTACCTTTATCGACGGTACTACCTTGCAGTTGAATACGTCCAGAAAAGGCTTTTTCAGGAATCGCTGTGGGAATCTTGTTATCCACAATATTCACCACACCACCAATCGCTCCACCACCGTACAACAGAGCTGATGGGCCGCGCAGTACTTCTATGCGTTCTGCAGAAAAGATATCTGCAGGAATGGCATGGTCTGGTGATACCGCTGACGCATCCATGAACTCTACCCCGTCACTCAAGACTTTGACGCGCGGTGCTGTTTGTCCTCGAATCACAGGGCGGCCAGCGCCAGCACCAAAGGTATCGCTGTGAATACCGGGCGACTGTGCCAGCACGTTGCCCAAAGTATCTGCTGCGTTAACCGACAACAGGTCATGCGTCTCGACGACGGTGATCGCGCCAACCGCCTGATTAAGCTCTGTGTTCAGGGGCAACGCAGAAATACGTATGGTACTTAACGTCGGGACGCCGCCATGCGCTGCATCATCATGAGCCAAGGCTAACTGGGCACTGCCCACGCTCAGCACTAAGCTGAGGCTAAGAGGTTTGAGAGGGAATTTCATAAGCCACATGTAAAGGTAAGGTCTGAAATAAAGTGTTATGTTATAACATAACAAACAATAACCATTACTATTCCAATACACGCCGTACTGATTTGTAGGTGCTAAAAACAAACAAGGCACCATTTGGTGCCTTGTTTGTTCATGCTGTCATCACTCAAATAGATCGGGTGCTCCCGCCGTCTACCCTAATATTTTGACCCGTGATGTAGCCCGCATCATCCGATAACAAGAATGAAATGGTGCCCGCGATTTCTTCTGCTTTGCCATAGCGCTGCATGGGTACGCTGTCACGTCTGGCATCGGTAGCAGGCAGG
>SRSN01000164.1 GCA_004791645.1 Alcaligenaceae bacterium 429 | reverse complement strand
ACAAAATTACCGTCTGGAAGCGGCTCACCAGATCTAAGTAGTCATTCTGGGAACGCGGCCCTTCACACAACACATCAAAACCGAACCACGCCACACTACCACTGCGGGCAACCATCGGCAAGGTACGATTTTCAATTTCAATGGTGGGTTCCATCGGGGCGGTATCAGACAGTTTGTCGAATACCGACTGCAAGTGCGCACGACTTTCATCGCTCAGAGGCGTGAAATACGCCTTCACTTGCTCTAAGGAACGGCGACGGTAGTCTACCCCTGTATCAATGGTCAACACGCTCATGCGGCTTTTAATCAGCGCAATAGCCGGTAAGATACGATCACGATGTAAACCATCTGGGTACAAACTATCGGGCGGATAGTTTGAGGTCATCACAAAACACACACCACGCTCGTACAAGCCCAACAGCAATTTATACAGAATCATGGCATCAGCAATGTCTGACACATGGAACTCATCAAAACAAATCAATCTATAACGATCTGCGATGACTTGTGCAACGGCTTCTAAAGGGTCAGTTTGCCCTTTGAAATTATTCAGTTGTTGATGCACGCTGCGCATAAACTCGTGAAAATGCAGACGTGTTTTACGTTCTATGGGTACGCTGCGATAAAACGCATCCATCAAGAAGCTTTTTCCGCGCCCTACCCCACCCCACAGGTACACGCCTTCAGGTGGAGCTTCTTTGGAAAACCAACGCTTCATCAATGAACGCTGACTACGTTCATAAGCCTGAAGTTCATCGGAAAAGCGTTGTAAGCGATCTATACCCGCCAATTGGGCAGCATCCGCCTCGTAACCACGCTCTGCCAGAGCATCCTTGTAATATTGACGAACAGACATGTAAATGCAGTGAAAACAGTAAAACGACCAGTATAAACCCTTAACTACTACGGGTCTGATCTAAGAAGCATAACGTCGCAAGACGCGTACACAGTACGTGAATGACTACAACATTATGACCATAAAAAAAGCAGGCCTAGGCCTGCTTTTTCCTGCACCAAACTTGATTAGAAGTTCAATGCACGTTTGTCCACTGCCAAAGCAGCTTCTTTCAGAGCTTCGGACAATGTTGGGTGAGCATGGCAAATACGTGCGATGTCTTCAGACGCGCCACGGAATTCCATGATAGTCACTGCTTCTGCGATCAGCTCGGAAGCCATAGGACCAACAATGTGTACGCCCAATACTTCGTCTGTTTTCGCATCAGCCAATACTTTCACAAAACCAGTAGTATCGCCCAGTGCACGTGCACGACCGTTAGCCATGAATGGGAAGCTGCCTGCGCGGTAATCACGGCCTTCTTTTTTCAGTTGCTGTTCAGTTTTACCTACCCAAGAGATTTCTGGGGATGTGTAAATAACCCAAGGCACTGTGTCGAAGTTCACGTGAGGGTGTTGGCCAGAGATACGCTCAGCCACTGCAACACCTTCTTCTTCCGCTTTGTGAGCCAACATAGGACCACGTACTACGTCACCCACTGCCCATACGTTAGGCAAGTTGGTCAGGCAGTCGTCATCTACTACAACGAAACCACGCTCGTCTAGTTTCAGGCCTACTGTTTCAGCACCCAGACCATCGGTGTTAGGTACTCGACCAATAGATACGATCAGACGATCTACTTTCAGGGATTGCTCTGCACCAGCAGCATCTTCGTAGCTAACTTCTACGCCTTTGCCTTTGCTATCGATGCCTTTAACTTTGGCACCCATCTGGATGTTCAAGCCTTGTTTGGTCAGCGCTTTCAGGGCTTCTTTAGCCACATCACGGTCAGCAGCAGCCAAGAAATCAGCAGCACCTTCCAAGATTGTTACTTCAGCACCCAGACGACGCCATACGCTACCCAATTCCAGACCGATCACGCCAGCACCAATCACGCCCAGTTTTTTAGGTACGGAAGCGAAACGCAGTGCGCCGTCGTTGGACACTACTTTTTCTTCGTCGAAAGGCAGATCAGGGAACTGACGAGCAGAAGAACCTGTAGCCACAACAACGTGCTTTGCGATCAGCTCTTCAGCATCTTTACCGTCAACTTTAATTGACCAGCCAGCATCTACTTTAGCGTTGAACGCTGCTTTACCGTGGAAGAAGCTAACTTTGTTCTTTTTGAACAGGTACAGGATACCTTGGTTGTTCTGGGTTACGACTGTGTCTTTGCGACCCAGCAATGCGTCCAGTTTCAGGCCCAAACCTTTAACTTCGATACCGTGCTCGGCAAAGTGTTTGCCAGCTTGTTCGTAGTGCTCGGAAGACTGCAACAGTGCTTTGGAAGGGATACAACCTACGTTGGTGCATGTACCGCCAGGAGCAGCTTTACCACTTGCATCGCTCCATGCATCCACACACGCTACCGACATACCCAGCTGGGCAGCACGGATCGCTGCAATGTACCCACCAGGACCAGCACCAATCACTACTACATCAAATTGTTTTGCCATTTTCTTACCTTTAGCTTTTTCGTGCAGCTCAACAGTAGCCCTTGTACACACAAACAGGACTGGAGCTCTTCATTGCGAAGTACTGCACTGAAAATAAGACCGGCCAGATACGATGCGCATCTGGCCGAACCATTAAAACATGATCAAAGACCCGATGCTAGATTAAATATCCAGCAACAAACGCTGAGGATCTTCCAGCGCTTCTTTCATGGTGACCAAGGCCAGAACAGCTTCGCGGCCATCAATGATACGGTGATCGTAGGACATTGCCAGGTAGTTCATTGGACGAATAACGATCTGACCATTTTCAACCACTGCACGCTCTTTAGTAGCGTGGATACCCAAGATAGCGGACTGAGGTGGGTTGATGATTGGTGTGGACAACATAGAACCAAATACACCACCGTTGGAGATGGAGAAGGTACCGCCAGTCAACTCTTCCAGAGTCAGTTTGCCATCACGAGCACGTGTACCGAAGTCAGCGATTTGCTGTTCGATTTCGGCAATGCTCAGTTGGTCAGCGTTACGCAGAATAGGTACAACCAAACCACGTGGGCTACCTACAGCGATACCAATATCAAAGTAACCGTGGTAGATGATGTCTTTGCCATCAACAGAAGCGTTGATGATAGGGTATTTTTTCAGCGCGGCAACAGCTGCTTTCACGAAGAAAGAAGTGAAGCCCAGTTTCACGCCGTGTTCTTTCTCGAACACGTCTTTGTACTGTTTACGCAGATCCATCACAGCCTGCATGTTCACTTCGTTGAACGTAGTCAGGATGGCGTTTTCTTGTTGAGATTGCAGCAGACGCTCAGCAACACGAGCACGCAGACGGCTCATAGGCACGCGTTGTTCTGGGCGGCCATCTAAAGACACACCGATAGGAGCAGCAGGAGCAGCAGGAGCAGCAGCTTTTTGTGTGCTACCAGCTTGTGCGTTTACGGCGTCTTCTTTGGTTACGCGACCACCACGACCGGAACCCGCAACGTTTTCAACTTCCAGACCTTTTTCAGCCAGGATTTTTGCAGCAGCTGGAGAAGCAGCAGCAATCGTTGTGGATTTTTCTGCAGGCGCAGCGGCTGGTGCAGCTTCAGCTTTAGGAGCAGCAGCGGCTGTAGCGGCTGTATCGATACGAGCCAATACTTCACCAGCCAATACTGTAGCGCCGTCACCTTTAACTATCTCTACCAGCACGCCAGCAGCAGGAGCTGGAACTTCCAATACTACTTTGTCAGTTTCAACGTCGATCAGAATTTCGTCGGCGCTAACAGCTTCACCTGGTTGCTTTTTCCACTCAAGCAAGGATGCTTCAGAAACAGACTCAGACAGCTGAGGAACTACAACTTCGATAATAGACATAATATTTTCTTTCCGTAAATGTGTGTATTTGCTAAAAGTGGTCCCGCTTACTTAACCAGCGAGAAGCCCTTGATACGTGGTGAAAAGGCTTGCTCAAGCAAGGCTTTATGTTGTTCTTGGTGTTTAGCCAAGTAACCCACTGCAGGCGAGGCTGATGCGGGGCGACCTGCATAGCTCAACTTCTGACCTTCAGCCATATTTTCAATCAGGTGATGCTGTATGTAGAACCAAGCACCTTGGTTCTGAGGCTCATCTTGCACCCAAACCACTTCTTTCAGGTTGGGGTACTGCTGCACAACCGATTGGAAAGATTTATGTGCAAATGGGTACAGCTGTTCTACACGAACAACCGCTACGTCACCGCGTTGCAGTGCTTCACGCTCAGCAACCAAGTCGTAGTACACCTTACCCGAACACACCAACAAACGTGTCACGTCTGCTGATTTGATGTCCTCGTTTACTTCGGCAATGATAGGCTGGAATTTGCTGCCTTCAGACAAATCACTCAATGGCGAAGTCGCTGCTTTGTTACGCAGCAAGGACTTAGGTGTAAACAGCACCAGCGGTTTACGGAAAGGACGAATCATCTGGCGACGCAGTACGTGGAAAATCTGCGCACCAGTTGTGGGTTGAACCACTTGAATATTGTTATCAGCGCACGACTGTAAGAAACGCTCAATACGTGCAGAGGAGTGCTCTGGACCTTGGCCTTCGTAGCCGTGTGGCAGCATCATGGTCAAACCACAATGACGGCCCCATTTTGCTTCGCCGGAGCTGATGAACTGGTCGATTACCACTTGGGCACCGTTCACGAAGTCACCAAACTGTGCTTCCCAGATCGTCAGAATGTTAGGCTCAGCAGAAGCGTAACCGTATTCAAACGCCAATACTGCCTCTTCAGACAATACGGAGTCGATCACCAAGAAAGAGGCTTGGTTTTCGGAAATATTTTGCAGAGGAATGTATGTACCATCATCCCAACGCTCACGTTTTTGATCGTGCCATACGGAATGACGGTGGCTAAACGTACCACGGCCGGAGTCTTGACCAGTAATACGCACAGCGTAACCAGTGTTCACCAGCGACGCAAAAGCCAAGTGCTCACCCATACCCCAGTCTACGTTCATTTCGCCACGAACCATCGCTCGACGGTCGTTCAACAAACGGTTAACCAGAGAGTGTACGGTGAAGCCTTCAGGTACTTCAGTGATGCGCTCACCCAAACGTTTCAATTCAGCCAGAGGCAAGCCGGTATCAGCTTGATCTGTCCATTTAGCGCTCAGGAATGGAGACCAGTCGGTGGAGTACTTGTTTTTGTAGTCTGTTAATACAGGCTCAACAGTACGCTTACCGTCTTCCATCAATTGACGGTAGGCTTTCACCATGTCTTCTGTTTCTTCATCGGACAGCACGTTCTGGGCTACCAGTTTCTCAGCGTACAGTTTACGTGTACCTGGGTGCTTACCAATGCTCTTGTACATCAGCGGCTGTGTCAGTGCTGGTGTATCTTGTTCGTTGTGGCCCAGTTTACGGAAACACACAATATCAACCACTACGTCGTGGCGGAATTGTTTGCGGTAATCCAATGCCAGACGTGTTACGAACACGACAGCTTCTGGATCATCACCGTTTACGTGGAACACAGGCGCTTCGATCATTTTCACTACATCTGTACAGTACAGCGTAGAGCGCGCATCGCGTGGATCAGAAGTGGTGAAACCAATCTGGTTATTAATAACGATATGCAATGTACCGCCGGTACCGTAACCACGTGTTTGGGCCAGGTTCAGCGTTTCCATTACTACACCTTGACCAGCAAACGCTGCGTCACCGTGTACCAGTACTGGCAATACTTGTTCACCGGTCGCATCACCGCGACGGTCTTGACGAGCACGAGTACTACCCTCGACCACAGGGTTAACAATTTCCAAGTGGGATGGGTTAAAGGCTAGAGACAAGTGAATTGGGCCACCACGAGTGGACAAGTCACTTGAGAAACCGTTGTGGTATTTCACGTCACCGTCGGTCAGACCTTCGGTGTAACGACCTTCAAACTCAGCAAACAAATCACCAGGCATTTTGCCCATGATGTTTACCAGCATGTTCAGCCTACCGCGGTGAGCCATACCCACTACGATTTCCTGAATGCCGTTGTCACCAGCGTGGTTCACGACTTCGTCCATGGAAGCGATGAAGCTTTCACCACCTTCCAACGAGAATCGTTTTTGACCTACGTATTTGGTGTGCAAGAAACGCTCTAAACCTTCTGCTTCAGTGAGCTGCTGCAGAATATTGCGTTTTTCGTCATTATTGAATTCAAAGGAGCCATGCACGGATTCCAGACGCTCTTGTATCCAACGTTTGGCTACAGGGTCAGAGATGTGCATGAACTCAGCACCAATGGACTGACAATAGGTGTCGCGCAATGCTTTGAGCAAGTCGCGCAAAGTCATTGTCACATTGGTAGTGAAGTATGTGTTGGTGGCCGAGTAAACCTGATCTAGATCAGCTTCGGTCAAACCATAAAAAGAAGGATCTAACTCTGCAAAGCTCACACGTTCGGTGCGTTTCAGAGGATCCAACATGGCCAGCCTTACGCCCAAAGAGCGGTAAGCGGCGATCAGCGATTGTACCGATACCTGCTTAGCGGCAACACTCAAGTCCACTGAAGGAATGCGGGCAGCCAAAGCATTAGCTTTAGCACGCTGTGCAAAAGATTCTACGATTGGAGCGTGTGCTTGGTCACGTGTATGTTCACGACCATCGGTTGCTGGCAGATGCTGCAACTGGTCGAAATAATCACGCCATTCACCAGGCACCGCAGTGGGGTTGTCCAGATAAATCTCGTACAAATCTTCTACGTAGGCAGCGTTGCTACCAAAAAGATAGGACGTGGACAGCAATTCTAGTTGCGATGATGACATTATATGCTTCACCTGTCCGAGTGTTTCACTCGTAATGAGATGCAGGAATACCTTCCGCGATCACGGCCACGCCGTATAGCGGATAGCAGAGCAGAAGGCTACTTAACTACTTAACGCCTTTAAACAAGCCGTATGTAATTTAGTATACATGTCAGCATTCAACTGTGCACATTGGCCACTTGAAAACCCTTAGCCAGAGCCACTTTGTTGCGCATACGCCAAAAAAGTCAGGTCCACTTGGTACAATGTAGGCTTGCAATTTTGTAGATCCACTTGGCTCTACAGGTACTTTTTGTTCTCACTACGCTTCAATACTTTTTCTATGTTGCGTTGCGACATGCATTACTTTGCACATTCACGCTATAACATGCAATTCACCGTAATTTGCCTGATGAACAAAAAGAGCAAATCGATTTTAGCTTTTACACAGATAGATATCCCGCAGGAGCACATCAACAATGGTTGCCAAAGCAGATCTGGCCAAAATGGCGCTGGATTACCACGCTTACCCTACACCCGGAAAAATTTCGGTTACTCCTACTAAACCTCTGGCGAATCAAGACGACTTGTCTCTTGCTTACTCCCCTGGCGTTGCTGAAGCATGTATGGCTATTCATGCAGACGGTAACGAAGCAGCAGCCAAGTACACGTCCCGCGCCAATCTGGTAGGTGTGATCAGTAACGGTACTGCTGTACTAGGCCTAGGCAATATCGGCCCACTGGCATCCAAGCCTGTGATGGAAGGTAAAGGCTGCCTGTTCAAAAAATTTGCTGGCATCGATGTGTTCGACATCGAGTTGGCTGAAAACGACCCACAAAAACTGGTAGATATTATTGCTGCCATGGAGCCCACTCTGGGCGGCGTAAACCTGGAAGATATTAAAGCACCAGAGTGCTTCTACATCGAAACAGAACTGCGCAAACGCATGAAGATTC
>SRSN01000163.1 GCA_004791645.1 Alcaligenaceae bacterium 429 | reverse complement strand
CGTTTCCTGTCTCAGCCTTTCCACGTGGCAGAGGTGTTTACAGGTGCTCCTGGTAAATTCGTTACATTGAGCGAAACACTGCGCGGTTTCAAAATGATCGTTGATGGTGAGTGTGATGCACTGCCAGAGCAAGCCTTCTACATGGTTGGCGGCATCGACGAAGCATTCGAAAAAGCGAAAAACCTGTAAGGACTACTCATGGCTACGCTTCAAGTTGATGTGGTCAGTGCGGAAAAATCGCTGTTTGCTGGTGAAGCCAAGTTTGTTGTGCTTCCAGGTGAATCCGGCGAGCTGGGTATTTTGCCCGGTCACACCCCGCTGATTTCTCGGATTCGTCCGGGTATGCTGAAGATCGTTATGGCCGACAACAGTGAAGAAGTGATTTTCGTTGCTGGCGGTATTCTCGAGGTTCAGCCTTCCAAAGTAACGGTTCTGTCTGACACAGCTATTCGTGCTGCTGATTTGGATGAAGCCAAAGCATTGGAAGCCCGCGAGCGCGCCGAAGAAGCTCTGCGCAATACCAAAGATCAAGCGGATATGGCTGTAGTAGAAGCTGAGTTGGCCATGTTGGCCGCTCAAGCTGCTGCTGCACGTCGTTTCAAGCAAAACCCAGGTCACTAAGTTGACTGGGCATTAGCCTGAAAGACGCATGATCTACGGATCATAGAGCGATCAAAAAACCCCTGCTGATGCAAATCAGCAGGGGTTTTTGTTTGTCCCTACTGATTGATGTAGCCACGGCTGTGATGTTGCGGGGAAGCTGATGCCAACCGCAACCGCAACCGCAACCGCAACCGCAACCGCAACCGCAACCGCAACCGCAACCGCAACCGCAACCGCAACCGCAACCGCAACCGCAACCGCAACAGCAACAGCAACAGCAACAGCAACAGCAACAGCAACAGCAACAGCAACAGCAACTTCAGCCCAGTCCATGCCAGACATAAGCAGGCTTTCAGATTCGGTTTATGGGTTAAGTAGCGTAGCTCAGATCTTTTTATGTACTCAGCATCAGCGTTTTTCATAGTCTTGAATAGCACGGTAGATGTGCTGAGCCGAGCTAAAGTAGGACGTGTCCAACGTAGCCTGTTAAGGACTCTACTCAGCTAGGTTGTCCACAGTTGGCTGAGCGTTAAAACCCATGTTGTGTATAACGATTTTTAGGCCTTCTGAGGCATCTAATTTGAATGTGCGTGGGTAAGGGCTGGTTTGGCCTATAAACAGCCTGTAGGGCTTTATAGTGACTGTCTTGTGACAGGTAACATAAAGCAGCTATAGGGATACCAACATCGGCAAAGTAAAACAGCGTAACGGTAGCGTGCATGCGCGTTTCAGCTGTTATTAAGGCAGCGAGCTAAGCAACGTATCAGAAATAAAAAATGCCCAGCTAACTGTGTGCTGGGCATTGCTATGGTGCAAGCTGTAGAAATGCGTATTTGCGCTGTGCTAGAGAGAAAGTGAGCGTGTAGTTGACGCAGTGTATAGATTGCGAATTTTCTACTTCCCGTCTATCAATTGCTGTATGTCATCAACAATGTTATCCACAGGCGTACCGTAGTTGATATACAGGCGTAATTTACCTTTAGGATCGTACACGTAGGCACCTGCTGAGTGGTCCATGGTGTAGCTGTCTGGGGTAGGGCCGGGCACGCGTTGGTAAAACACTTTGAAGTCACTAGCCATTTTCTCTACTTCTTCCGGGCTGCCAATCAGGGCTTGGGCGCTAGGATCAAAACTGTCCAGGTAAGCGCGCATGACTTCGGGCGTATCTCGCTCGGGGTCTACGGTCACAAACAGTATTTGCAGCTTGTCGAAGTCTTCGCCCAGTTTTTCTTTTACTTCTGCCATTTCCACCATGGTGGTAGGGCAGACGTCAGGGCAATGGGCAAAACCGAAAAATACATAGACAACTTTGCCAGCGTAATTGGCTACGCTGGTGTAGCGGCCTGTATCGTCAGGCATGTTCCAGTCTTGGGCGTACTCTACTTGACTGAAATCCATGGCATGGAAGGAGGGCTTGTCGTCCGAGCAAGCGCTAAGCCACAACAGAGGTAAACACAGCAGTAGGGTACGAATCCAAGGCATAACGAACAACTTTTATAGCAAGTAATGATCTAGCAATAGGGCAAGGAAAATGCCACTAAGGTGCCAGAGAGACCAACGGAAGGTTCTTTTTGCCAAATCGTCGGAGTAGTTTTTGTACAGCGCATACCCGTAGGCACAAAATATGCCGCTCAGCACAATGGCAGTGATCAGGTATAGCCACGAGCTCATGCCATAGAAAACGGGCAGTAACGTCGTGATAAACAGCGCAATGGTGTAGAGAAATATGTGGCGCGCGGTGTAGTCCATGCCGTGTGTAACAGGCAGCATAGGCAGGCCAGAGCGCTTGTAATCCTCAACTCTATACATCGCTAGAGCCCAGAAGTGCGGTGGGGTCCAAACGAAGATAATCAAGAACAGAATGATGGCTTCCATATGCACTTCACCGCGTATGGCTGCCCAGCCCAGCAGTGGAGGCATAGCACCTGATGCACCACCAATCACAATGTTTTGGGATGTCAGGGGCTTCAGAATAATGGTGTAGATAATGGAATAGCCAACAAAGGTTGCTAGAGTCAGCCACATCGTGAGCATATTGGCATATGTCACCAGAATAAAGCAGCCCAGCGAACACAAAATGGCAGTGAACAGCAGTGCCTGGCGATCAGAGAGCTCGCCACGAGCAGTAGGACGCCACGCTGTACGCTTCATGCGGGCATCAATGGATTTTTCTACGAAGCAATTCACAACGGCGGCAGCCGACGCTACCAGCCAAATGCCAAAGCAAGACAGCAGAATTCGTACCCATTCGGCGCGGTCTGGCCAATGGGGAAGTGCCAGCATCATTCCGATGAAGGCGCAGAAAGCAATGAGTTGTACCACCTTAGGCTTGGTCAGTACCCAAAATTGGGACCAACGTGAAGCAGTGACGGCGGTGAGGGTCGCATGATTCATAGTGCGCTCCAGTAGCAGGAAGCATCCGGCCAGCCGTAAAGCCGGCCGGGTGCGAAGAGCGAACGGACTAACAGTTCAGAGCTGAACTTATCCGTTGATCATCATGTGGTAATGCATGCTCCAGATGATCCAGATCGACAATGCAATAACGATGAACAAAATAACTAAGGTGAACACGAAACTGGCCAAATTCCAGCCGTTTTCGGACGAACGGTTCATGTGCAAGAAAAACACTAACTGAACGATTACCTGAATCACGGCAAAGGCAACTACGATCAACATAGTGGCTGGTTTGCTGAGAACAGGGTTCATCACCAAAGCAAAAGGAATAACAGTCAGAATCACGCACAGAACAAACCCAATGCCGTACGACTTGGCGCTGCCGTGGCTTTCTCCTGCGCGGCTTGTGGAGGAATGTGACATGTTAAAGAGCTCCAAACAGGTACACGACGGTGAACACGCAGATCCAAACCAGATCCAGGAAGTGCCAGAAAATGCTCAGGCACGACAGGCGTGTGATGTTGGTAGGTGTCAGGCCGCGTGTAGTCAGTTGATGGATAACCACAGCCATCCAGATCAAACCGGCAGTAACGTGAATACCGTGTGTGCCAACCAAGGTGAAGAAGGCACTCCAGTAGGCGCTACGGGTAGGGCCAGCGCCTTCAGCAATCAGGTGCTGGAACTCGTAGAGCTCCATGCCAATAAAGGTAGCACCCAATACAAAAGTTACGCATAACCAGCGTAGTGCGGCTGCTTTGTCTTGACGATGTACTGCCAGCATGACAAAGCCGTACGTAATACTGGAGAACAGCAGAACGAAGGTCTCAACCAGTACAAAAGGCAAAGAGACCAGTTCTTTGCTGGTGGGGCCACCAGCAAACGCATTGCTTAATACCGCAAAAGAAGCGAACAACGTACCAAACAGTACGAGGTCGGACATGAGGTATATCCACATGCCCAGGACTTTTGTGGAGCCCTGGTCGTGTGAGTGATCGTCTGCGTGGGCGTGGTCGCCGTGAGCAGCCGAATGAGCGGATTGTTGAGTCATAGTCGACATGTTGCTATCAACCTTTCTGTGCAAGCGCAGCTTGATGATGCGCGGTCTCTATACGTTCAATTTCATCAGGCTGGACGTAGTAGTCCACATCATCGTTGTAAGAACGCACGATGAAGGTGATGATAGTTGCCGCAAAACTGCCTGCAGCCAACCACCAAATGTGCCAGATCAGCGCGAAACACATCAACAGCAGGAACCCGTTAACAATCAGCGGTACGCCGGTGTTGCGTGGCATATGGATAGGTTCGTAATGCTTAGGAGGCGGTGGTAAACCACGCTCTTTAGCTACGTGGAACGCATCCAGATCATCAACCACAGGGGTAACTGCGAAGTTGTAGAACGCTGGAGGAGAAGAGGTTGCCCACTCCAATGTACGGGCATCCCATGGGTCGCCAGTAACGTCCAGGTTTTTGTTGCGGTCGCGGAAGCTGACGTACAACTGCAGCAGCATGAAACCAATACCTGCCAACACGAACAGAGCACCTACGAAGGCTACGTACAGGTACGGCTGCCATGCAGGGTTGTCGTATTGGTTCAGCCTACGTGTCATGCCCATGAAGCCCAGCATGTACAGCGGCATAAACGCCAAGTAGAAGCCGATGACCCAGCACCAGAAGGAGTAACGACCCAGACGCTCATTGAGCTTGAAGCCGAACATTTTCGGGAACCAGAAGTAGAAACCAGCAAAGTAACCAAACAGCGCACCACCAATAATGGTGTTGTGGAAGTGAGCGATCAGGAACAAGCTGTTGTGCAGAACAAAGTCAGCACCAGGAATAGCCAACAACACGCCTGTCATACCGCCGATGGTGAATGTCACCAAGAAAGCGATAGTCCACATCATTGGTACGGAGAACTCTACGCGGCCACGGTACATCGTGAACAGCCATGTAAAGATCTTCACACCTGTTGGGACGGCAATAATCATGGTCATAATGCCGAAGAAGGCATTGACGCTGGCGCCGGAACCCATGGTAAAGAAGTGGTGCAGCCACACTACGAAGGACAGCAGACCAATAGCGATGGTCGCACCTACCATGGATTTGTAGCCGAACAGTTTTTTGCGTGCAAAGGTAGCTGTCACTTCGGAGAAGATACCGAAAGCTGGCAGCACCAAAATATACACTTCAGGGTGACCCCATGCCCACACCAAGTTTACGTACATCATTGGGTTACCGCCCAATGTGTTGGTGTAGAAGTTGAAGTCTAAGTAACGGTCTAGTGTCAGAGCGCCCAGAGCTACGGTCAGGATTGGGAACGCAGCAATAATAATCGCGCAAGTAACAAAAGAGGTCCATGTAAATACGGGCATTTTCATCAGGCTCATGCCTGGTGCACGCATTTTCAGGATAGTCACAAACAGGTTAACCCCGGTCAGCAGTGTACCTAGACCGGATGCCTGTAAGGCCCATATGTAGTAATCCACCCCCACTCCAGGACTGTATTCAATCCCAGACAATGGCGGATATGCTACCCAACCGGTTTGAGCAAATTCACCTACACCCAAGGACAACATAACCAGCACAGCGCCGACTACGAAAATCCAGAAGCTGAACGCGTTCAAGAATGGGTAAGCCATGTCTCGAGCACCGATCTGCAGAGGCACTACTACGTTCATCAGACCCACAACAAATGGTGTGGCGACGAAGAAGATCATGATTACGCCGTGGGCGGTAAAGATCTGGTCGTAGTGTTCTGGGGGCAGGAAGCCTTCGCTACCAGGGCCGGCAGCAGCTAACTGTGCGCGCATCATCAGTGCATCGGCGAAGCCACGAATCAGCATCACGATAGCAACGACGATATACATAATACCGATGCGTTTGTGGTCTACAGAGGTAAACCAATCACGCCAGAGTACGCCCCATTTCTTAAAATAGGTGATCGCACCAAGTAGGGCAGCTCCGCCCAACACGATACCGATCAGGGTCACCACGACGATAGGGTCGTGCGTCGGTATGGCGTCCCATGTCAGTTTTCCAAACATGACCTTCACTCCTTCGTTGTTTGGGATGGCTCGGCATCAAGTGCCGGTGCCGGTGTGGTGTTAGCACCTACACCAATGAACTGGTCGATTACCTTCTTGAACAGTTGAGGTTCAACTGAGCCGAAGTAAGTAATAGGGTAGTAATGACGTGTAGGTTGAGCTAATTGCTCAAAACTAGTCATATCCAGTGTTTTGTCGGACTCACGTACTTCATCTACCCATGCATCAAACTCGACATCCGTCAAAGCGGTTGCCATGAAGTGCATTTGCGAGAAACCCAGACCACTGTAGTTGCCGGACATACCGCGGAATTCGCCAGTCTCGTCAGCAATCAGGTGCAACTGTGTGCGCATACCAGCCATGGCATAAATCTGACCACCCAATTGAGGGATGAAGAAAGTATTCATGGTGGAGTTAGAAGTAATGCTAAAGGCCAAGGGGCGATTCGCAGGGAACTTCAACTGGTTAACAGTGGCAATGCCTTGGTCAGGGTAAACAAAGACCCATTTCCAGTCGGTAGCAATGACTTCCACGTTTAGTGGTTCTACTGTCGACTCTAGAGGCTTGTAAGGATCCAATTCGTGGGTGGATTTCCACACAATGAATGCAAGAATGCAAACAATGATCAAGGGAACCCCCCAAACCACAACTTCAATTTTTGTGGAGTGAGTCCAGTTTGGTGTGTATTTAGCTTTCTGATTAGATGCCCGGTAGCGCCATGCAAAGACAATTGACATGACGATGGCGGGAATCACCACAATAAGCATAAGCGCGACGCAAATAATAATCAGATCGCGTTGGGCAATGCCTACAGCTCCTTTAGAGTTGAACAGCACCCAGTCGCATCCGCTAAGACCCAAAAGCATAAAAGCCATGAGTGCATAACGGGCACGGTTCCAGCAAGTTTTCATCATGCCTAGACCTTGTGTAATGGTTTTTCCAAGAAGATGAGCGTGTATTGACGCAACAACAGGGACGTTGCACTTACTCTTGGTATGATGGCTATGTAAGAAGAAGAGTCAGCACCATACAAGTGTAAAGAATGTTCCATGCAAGTTCGCTATTGTATGGTAATTTTATGGGGTTTTGTATAGAGGAGGTGAGTTTCCGTTATGGAAGTTCCAACCACAATCCGCAAATTAAAAAAACCAAACTCCTCTTGGGTCAGGCCTTTCCAAGACGGAGAAGGATCCCTTTATCAACAGATTTCCAACCAAATCATCAATGCGGTACATGATGGCGTGTTGCGCCCAGGGGACCGTTTGCCGCCTCAGCGAGAGCTGGCGCAAGCGATGGGTGTCGATCTTACAACGGTTACACGTGCGTATGCAGAGGTACGCGCGGCCGGTTTAATGGATGCATACGGAGCAGGGGGCTCCTATATTTCCTGTACGAGCGCTGAGGATCACGGGACTGTGGACCTCAGCATGAACACGCCTCCTTTATTGGGAAGTGCGTTGTTTAGTCGCATGATGTTGTCAGCCATGAGCCATGTGCAAAAGCTGATGTCTAATGCAGATTTTATGAGTTATCGCATTGGGGCTGGCCTCAGCCAAGATCGCCAAGCAGCGGCAGCATGGCTAAAACCTATGCTGAATAACGTGGATGGTGATCGCATTGTGATTTGCTCAGGGGCTCAAGCCGCTCTGAGCGCGTTGCTATTGGCGCGTACCCAGCCTAATGATGTGGTGGTGGTAGATAGTTTGACGCATCCCGGCTTCTTGGCCGCTATACGCGTATTGCAGCGTAGAGTGGTTACGGTGCCTGCGGATGCAGATGGTATGTTGCCTGACGAACTAGAAAAAGTATGCAGAGAAAACAAGCCTTCCTTACTGTAT
>SRSN01000162.1 GCA_004791645.1 Alcaligenaceae bacterium 429 | reverse complement strand
GAAATTCATAATTCGAAAAAAATTATAGATTGCTGTTTGAACTAGGATAAAGATCAAGGGATGGCTATGGCGCTTACCGCAAAACAGCGCCGCTTCGTGGAAGAGTATCTAGTAGACCTCAATGCCACGCAAGTTGGCGAAGTCCATAAACCAAAGCATAGTTGGTTTGTCTGACGGCGTTGCGGCATACTATATCTTCTCAATCATTAAGGGAGCTAGCTTTATGCCAGAGTGGTTGCAGCAGGCCATTAGTTCATTTGTTGGTGCGGGCATGGGGACAACCGCGGTCGGTTGGTATATAAAAACTAGAATAGAAGCAGGGGTACGGGAACGGCACATGAGGCTGGAAGCTGATTTGCAAAGTCAGCTTGAAGAATCAAAGTCTAAGTTGGCTAGGTTTGCAGTAGAGCATCAAGTCAAATTTTCCCACTTACATACTCAACGAGCCGAGGTGGTTGCGCAAGGATATATGGTGCTCCGCCATTTATACGATGCAACACGATCGTATACATCACCAGCGGGTGAAATTGAAGGTAATGCAAGAGAGCATTTAAGAATTGCTGTTTTACAAGCTCTGGAGGCTGCTGAGGATTATCTTTTGCCGAGGCTTATCTACTTGCCAGAAAAGAGCGCTGAAAACACGAAATCGTTCTTATCATTGATGAATAGGAATGCGGGGAAGTTCAGAGTGACAGTGGATACTTCTGCTGATATCCCAAAAATAGCAGCATGGCAAGCCGTGTGGAATGAGGTTAGCAAAGATGGGGAGCAACTTTTGAATGAACTGGCTAACGACTATAGGGAGGTTCTAGATGTTTGTTAAGCTATTCTGATAACTGCTAGCATCGCAGCCTTTCTTTTTGGTGTTTTTAGTGTGCGGCTGGGAGAACTCCAGATAAGCAATAAATAGTGAAGTAGGTCTTTCTAATGTTAAGGGGATGAATTTGATCAGCAAATCACTTCTTCGAACTGTGGATGTTCGGGATTCAGCAGGAAAAATTATCTCAGGCAATGTGTATCGTAAACTGGTCGATGCATCAGATGATGACGGTAAAGATTATCTTGCTGTAGATACTCTTGAACTTTCAGACGGTAGATTAGCGTATCTCGAGTCTGGGAGATGGGTAGATGAGGATGACCATACCTCTTTTTTTGATGAGCTGAGGTAGGTTAGATCCTAAAGTTAGTTTGAGTTTGCGGCCACCATTGAGTGGCTTTTTTATTGCCTTCCTCCCCAAATATCCAAAACACCCCATGCAAACCCTGTAAGGAGATTATTTATGGAGCATTGCGGAGCCAAAACCCGCAGTGGCCAGCCATGTAAAAACAGGGTGATGGAGAATGGCCGCTGTAGGATGCATGGCGGCAAGGCTGCGGTAACCCATAAGGGCAACAAGCACGCAGCGACACCAGGGAGCATTTACTCCCGATACTACACAGAAGAAGAAACTGAGCTTGCCTCCCAGATGGAACTGGGCAAGGTTGATGAAGAGCTGCGCCTAACGCGTATACGCTTGATGCGTGCGCTTGCTAGGGAAGCAGAGTTCGGGAACACCTTAGAGCTAGATAGCGAAAAGCGCGAACCGGCCATTGTGGATGGTGCGGCACTCACAGGCATTGAGCAGGTAACGACCAATAGCAAGGTACGAGATTACTCAGCACTGATCGATAAGCTTACTGCTCGGATTGAAAGCCTAGAGCGCACACGGGCAGAACTGGCCAAGAGCTCGCCTCCTGAAGAACCGCCTGTCGGCAAGATTCAAATTGAGATAGTAAATGCAAAGTCGAACGCTTCGCCTACAGATGACGGAGCCACAGGCTAGGTTTTTCCAATGCGATGCGAAGTACCCTGCGTTTATTGGCGGTTTTGGGGCTGGGAAGACAGAGACTCTGGCTAACTGTGCTCTGCGGGATGCCTTAGAGTCACCGGATGCTCTGATTGCTCTCTACGAACCCACTTACGACTTGGTGCGGTTGATTCTGGCGCCAAGGATGGAAGAGAAGCTGTCTGATCTAGGTATCCGGTACAAGTACAACAAACAAGAGAACATCATCTACACGAGCGCACCGAATTGTGGTGACTTCATCCTACGCACGCTAGAGAATCCAGCGCGTATTGTGGGTTATGAGTCTTACCGTGCGCATGTAGATGAGATCGACACATTAAAGAAGGTTCAGGCTGAAGCTGCATGGCGAAAGATCATTGCTAGGAATAGGCAAAAGCCTCGTGGTATAGATCGGCCGTTTAACCGTGTGAGCGCATACTCAACGCCAGAGGGCTTCCGGTTCGCGTATGAGACCTGGGCACGCAACCCCAAGGCTGGCTATGTGATGGTGCAGGCGGCTACAGCCTCTAACCCGTTCTTGCCGGATGACTACGTAGACTCATTAAGGGAGTCATACCCTGCACAGCTAATCGAAGCGTACCTACAAGGGCGATTCGTTAACTTAAGCAGCGGGAGTGTCTATCCAACATTCTGCCGGCGCTCAAACCATAGCGCTGAGATAGAGCGTCCAAACGAGACGTTGCATGTAGGGATGGACTTTAACGTGCTGAACATGACGGCCACCATCAATGTGGTGCGTGATGATTTGCCGATTACTGTTGCTGAGCTAACTGAGGTACGTGATACCCCTGAAATGGCACGACTCCTAAAAGAGCGTTTTAAGGACCGAGGCCACCAGCTCGTGATCTACCCTGATGCGAGCGGCAAGAACACCAGCAGTAAGAACGCAAGCGAGTCTGATCTAACGATTTTGAAGCAGGCTGGGTTTACGGTACGAGTAAACAGCCGAAACCCTGCTGTGCGAGATCGGGTCAACGCCGTAAACGCCATGCTCTTAAATGACATGGGGCAGCGCAGGTGGCTGATCAATACGGACCGATGTCCTGTGCTGACTGAATCACTAGAGCAGCAACCTTACGATAAAAACGGTGAGCCGGATAAAAGCACTGGCCACGACCATGCGAATGATGCGCAGGGCTACTTCCTAGTGCATCGATACCCAATTAAGAAACCGAGCGCTGGACAGCGCCAGATCGGAGGTTTGGTGTAATGACCGTCACCACTACGCATCCTGACTACGATGCACACTTGCCTGAATGGCAGATGATGGATGACGCCTTGGAAGGTGAGCATGCCATTAAAGCGAAAGCGGGGTACTTGCCCAAGCCTTCTGGCATGGTGGAAGCGGAGAAGCTAAGTACAGGTAATAGTTATTTGTACGAGGGTTACCGTACACGTGCACAGTATGAGCATTGGGTACGCGATAGCCTGAGATCAATGATGGGTATGGTTTCGAGGTTACAGCCTGAAATTGAGCTGCCTGCTCGTATGAAAGGCATGGAGCAGAACGCAACCGATGATGGCTTTAGCCTCAAGCAGCTATTTTTCAGAATGGTGAGACAGGCCGTTTCCCATGGTCGGGTGCCAACGGTTATCAACATTGATGATCAAGGCCAACCGTATTTCGCCACTTACCGAGCATCTAACGCTACCAACTGGAAAGAGGCGACAGTAGATGGCCGGCAGGACTTAGTGCTGGCTGTATTTCGGGAGTTTCGTGAGAAGGGCGAAGATGTGTTCTCTCACGAAATTGAGACAGTCTACCGAGTTTATCTACTAGAGGATGGCATCTGTCATACCGAGGTGCAAAGCGTTGAGGGCAAGGTTATAGAGGAACGGCGAGTACTTGGCACCGTAGCAACGGGTGGCATGGTCGCTAAGGGCTTGGACTTCTTACCGGTGATCTATTGTGGCTCGACAGACAATGCGCCTGGTGTGGATGAGGTGCCGCTACTTACCATGGCTAGGGCGGCGATTAAGTCTTACCAGTTGAGCGCGGACTACTTCACAAGCTTGCACTACACCAGCCACCCGCAGCCTTGGGTTTCGGGGCTAAATACTGAGAAGCCGTTATCCGTAACAGGGCCGTCTGCCGCTTGGGATTTGGGTGATACCGGCTCATGCGGCTACCTTGAGTTCAAAGGCGTAGGGATTGATGCTGTGCGCCGTGCGATGCAGGACCAGAAAGGCGCTGCACTAGAGGCGGGTGCCAAGGTGATGGACGTGGCTGGTACAGAGTCCGGCGAGGCTCGTAAAGCCAGGCAGGATGATCAACACGCAACGCTACACACAATCGTTGTGACCGTAGCTGAAGCAATCGAGCAGGGACTGCGTTATATCGCTGAGTGGGTAGGCGAATCTGCTGAGTCCATCCGGTTCACAGTGAAGCCTGAATTCGCCACACCCGTCATTGATCCGGCTATTGCACAGCAACTGCTCCAAGCGGTTATGGCGGGCAAGATTAGCGCTAATTCGTACTGGCAGTACTTGGTGCTAGGTAAGTTACCTGAGCGCAGCTACGACGAAGAGTTTGTGCGCATTGAAAATCCGGCGGACTTAGACAATGACGAAGAAGACTGATGCACGTGCAGCACAAAATGCTATTGCGCAGGCACTAGGCCAGCACGTGAGTTACCAGCACAGAGCATCGTCTGCTGTCGTGAATGCAGTGAATAAGCGCTTGCATGAGTTGGCGGGTGTGCTGGCGATTGAGTTGCAGCCGTTGCTAGATGGTCTAACGCCTGCTGAGATGCGCCTTTTCCTATCAGGGCAGTACAGGACAAACCGGCTTAAGAAATTGCGCGATGCAATCAAAGAGTTTGGGGATGAGTCAGGGGCAGCCTTGGCCCAGGAGTGGGAGGTAAGTGCGCCGAAGTTAGCTGCTTACGAGGTCGGCTATACCGCTGCGATGATGGATAAGGTCGTTGAGGGGATGCCAAGGATCAAGGCTACAGGTGATGCAGCCTACAAGCGAGCGATGGCTGTGCCTCTGGCTGGTAGCCCTCCCTATGGCGGTAAGTTAGTCCAAGAACTGCTAGATGGTTTTGGTGGGGCGAATGCTGATCGGGTGATGACGTCATTACGGGCTGGCATAGCAAGCGGCCAAAGCAATAGTCAGCTCATTAAGAGTATTCGTGGCACTAAGGCGCTGAACTACCAAGATGGCATCGTGCAGATTGCTAGAGGGGATGCGGAGCGGTTCATTAGGACGGCACGTAGTCACGTGAGCAATCAGGCGATGACCGATGTATACGAGCAGCTTGGTGTTGTAGAGGTGATTGATGTGGCCACCTTGGATGGTAGAACGTCCAAGCACTGCGCGAGCATCGATGGTCGTAGGCACAAGGTAGGGACTAATCACCCTAGGCCACCATATCACCCGAATTGCAGGACGGTACAAGCACCAGCGCTAGATGGCGATCTCATTGGAACACGCCCTTATGTGCGAGCACTCAAGGTGCGTGGCAGGGATGGCGAAAGCTCGTTTCGATCCATTGGCGATATGACAAAGCGTCAGCGCGAAAGAGCAGGGCTAAGTGTTGGCCAAGTCCAAGCGAGTACCAACTATTCAGGGTGGTTCGGTAACCAAGACGCAGAGTTTCAGCGGCAATGGCTAGGTAAGACACGCTATAGGCTCTACACCGAAGGAAAGTACTCGCTGGATCGTTTTGTGGATCCATTGTCAGGGAAGCAGTACACGTTGGATGAGCTACGCATGCGAGACAACGAGACATTTAGACAGATATTTGGCGATTAATAATCGCTAATCACTTTTTTAAAGCCACCCCAGAAGTCTGAGGGTGGTTTTTTATGGCTGCACTAAGGGTGTGGCCTTTTTTATGCCCATAAGGTGGGCGAAACACATCCTAAGGGGATAAAGAATGTTTGACGATATCGATCTATCTGAGCTTGGCTTGGATTTGCCCGATGACAAGGCCGCAGCACTCAAGGAGGCGCTGGGAGCCAAGGCCAAAGAACTGCTAGAACAGGAAACTAGTGGCTTGAAGGGTAAGAACTCAGAGCTGCTGGGTAAGCTGAAGACCGCTCAGGGCGATCTAGATAGCTTTAAGTCGCAGTTTGATGGCTTGGACATCGAGGCAGTGAAAGCCGTTGTAAGCAAAGCAGGGCAAGACGAAGAAACCCGTCTGATTGCCGAGGGCAAGATTGATGAGGTGGTATCGCGTCGCACTGAGCGCTTACGTGGCGATCTGGAAAAGCAGCTACAGGCAGAGCGAGAGCGAGCAGACAAAGCAGACGCCTTTGCCAATCAATTTAAAGACCGTGTGCTCTCTGACTCCATCCGCGAAGCGGCATCCAAGGCGGGGGCGTTAGCCGAGGCATCAGACGACATCATCTTGCGTGCGCGTAGTGTTTTCAGCTTGAACGAAGATGGTGTGCCGGTTGCGGTCGATAAGGATGGCCAGGTGATCTACGGCAAAGATGGTAAGACCCCACTGTCTCCACTTGAATGGGCTGAAGGCTTACGAGAGTCAGCATCACATTTATGGCCGCGTGCTCAGGGTGCAGGCCAAGTGGGTGACAAGGGCGGTAAAGGTGGCGGCAAGAAGCGCAGCGAAATGTCTGCGTTAGAAATGGCCGCATACATCAAAGAACATGGCCAAGAGGCCTATCTGAAACTTCCACAATAAGGAATAAGTCATGCCGACTACTGTTAATAGCGATATGGTTATTTACAACCGACTCGCTCAAACCGCTTACTTGGAGCGTATTCAAGACAATCTGAACGTGTTTAACGCCGCTTCTAATGGCGCCATCATCTACCGTAGTGAAGCAATCGAGGGCGACTTCGATAAGAAAGCTTTCTACAAGGTGGGTGGCAGCATTGAGCACCGAGACGTTAACTCTTCGGGCGCTGTTACAACGAAGAAAATCGGGGCTGGTGAATCTATCGGCGTGAAGGTGCCATACAAGTACGGCCCTTATGCTTCTACAGAGGAAGCTTTCAAGCGCCGTGCTCGTACTTTGGAAGAGTTCGCTGTCATCATTGGTCAGGATATGGCCGATGCGCTGATGGTGGGCCGCCTGCAGTACTCCTTGGCAGCGTTACAGGCTGCTATTGGCGGTAATGCCGATATGGTGGCGGCAGGTGACATTGCAACCGATGGCCGCAAAGCGTTGACCCGCGGTATGCGCAAGTTTGGTGACAAGTTTGGCCGCATTGCACTGTGGGTGATGAACTCCGACACCTACTTTGACATCATCGATCAGTCGCTGACAGAGCAAATCTACGGTGAGTCTGAAATCGTGGTCTATGGTGGTTTGCCTGGTACGTTGGGTAAACCTGTGCTGGTATCTGATCAGGTGCCTACTGATAAGGCGTTTGGCCTGCAAGGTGGCGCAATTCAGGTTATTGAGTCGCAGGCACCGGGCTTCCGTGCGTATGACATCAACGACCAAGAGAACTTGGCTATGGGCATCCGCTCTGAAGGCGTGTTCAACGTCGAATTGCTGGGTTACAGCTGGAATGAATCTACCGGTGGCGCGAACCCGAACTTGTCGGCTATTGCAGCAGCGGCCAACTGGGCAAAACACGCTACTAGCAACAAGATGACTTCGGGCGTGTTGTTGGATTTGGCTAAAACTGGCGGCTAATCCGCTTATTCATCAATCCATAAGGGGCCTTCTTGGCCCCTTTTCCATTTGAGAGCAAGATGAAAATTCTCTATACAACCAAGCATCAGGATATTCCTGCTGGGCTATCTGTGCGAAATCCCCAGTACTTTGAGAAACCGGAGCAAGGAGTTAAAGCTGTCTATGTAGATGGTGACTATCCCAATATTGTTCAGGCGTATCAGGGGCTGGGTGTGGATGTCGAAGTGGTGACCATTGGTGATGCTGAACAGGCCCCTGTAGACCCTACTGATATGGGCTTGCCTGCATTGCGTAAACATCTGAAAGCCTTGGGCATTGAGTTTGATCCTAAAGCTACGAAGGACGAGCTGCTGGCTTTGTTGCCGCCCAAGGAGTAGCCATGGAGTACGTGACCGTTTCAGAGGTCGATGCGCTTCTAGGGCAGTCATGGGCTGACCCTGAGAAGAA
>SRSN01000161.1 GCA_004791645.1 Alcaligenaceae bacterium 429 | reverse complement strand
CTCTTATATCTTATATAAGACAGAAGAGTGTTAGACAGATTCGGTATAGCGTGCGAAAATATGGACAGTTTAAATTCTTGTGCGCGGTCGCTAACTTTTCAAGTAACCGGCTAGCAGGCTTATGACAGAACCCATTGCTACACCCGAACGCTTGTTGGTGTCGGAACGAAATGCTGCCAGTGCGGCATATAGTCCGTTATACCAGCAGATCAAGGCTTTGTTATTACAAAGTCTTGATAGAGGTGAGTGGAAGCCCGGCGAGGCTATCCCCAGCGAATTCGATTTAGCGGCTCGTTATCAGGTCAGCCAAGGCACAGTACGCAAGGCGATTGATGAACTGGCGGCCGACAACTTGTTGATACGCCGTCAAGGTAAGGGCACTTTTGTGTCCACTCACCACGAAGCCAAAGTACGTTACCGTTTCCTGCGTTTGACGCCCGATGACGGGCACCAGCCTGCGACCAGCAGTGTGATTTTGGGGTGCTCGCGCATTAAGGCACCTGCCGATATCGCTGTGCTCTTAGGTTTACGTACAGCTGATGTGGTCGTTAACGTACGACGCGTCTTGTCTTTCGACGGTATGCCAACAATTTTGGACGATATCTGGCTACCAGGCTCCGCCTTTAAAGGCGTAACAGCCGAGAGTGTGGCGGCGAATAAACGCCCCATGTATGCCTGGTTCGAAAGTGGGTTTGGCGTCAGTATGGTGCGCGCCGATGAATCTATACGAGCAGTGGCTGCCAGTGCAGAGGCCGCTGAGCACCTGGGCGTAACAGAGGGATCGCCCCTGTTGCAAGTTGAACGGGTAGCCTATACCTATGGTGACCGTCCTATGGAAGTACGTAGAGGGTTGTATATAACGGACCGATTCCACTACCGAAACTTGCTGAATTGATCTTTGTTTGCGTCAAGTCTGGCGCTTTGCGAAGTAAATAGGCGAAAATACTAAAACTATAATCTTCACGTAACGATGCACTCATTTTGTTTTTATAGAGGCCATAATGTCTGATACCGCATCCAAACCGCGTCCGGAGTATCGCAATATCGGCATACCGCAGATATTGTCATACCGCTTACCGTTGGCGGCCAAAACCTCCATTCTGCACCGCATTAGCGGCGCTCTGCTGTTCTTGAGCCTACCAGTAGTGCTTCTGCCTTTGCTGGCAGCTAGCTTGGGTTCCGAAGCAGGGTTCAACCAGATCGGCGCCTACGTAGGTCACCCACTGTTCAAACTAGTATTGCTGGTCTTGATCTGGGGTTACTTACACCACTTCTGTGCTGGTATTCGTTACCTGGCACTGGATCTGGGCAAAGGTATAGATAAATATAGCGCCTGTAAAACGGCTGCGTCTGTCATCATCGTCAGCCTTGCTTTGACGGTTGTGTTCGGTTTGAAACTGTTTGGAGCATGGTAATGGCGAGTCCAGAACGAGTTGGGCAACATCGTCTGGTAGTGGGCGCCCACTACGGGACATTCGATTTCATTATCCAGCGTGTCACCGCTGTGATCATGATCATCTATACCCTGGTGTTTTTGGTAGGTCTGTTGGTAAACATGCCTTTGGATTACCAGTCCTGGCGTAGCCTGTTTGCATTCAAGGTAGGTGGACTGCCTTTGGGTCAATTGCTATCAAGCCTGTTCTTCATGTCTCTGGCATGGCACGCTTGGATCGGCGTACGTGACATCTGGATGGATTACGTTAAGCCCACTGGCTTGCGTCTGACTTTGCAAGTCCTGACCATTTTGTGGTTGGTAGCATCCATCATTTTCTTTGCACAAATTATCTGGAGCCTGTAAGCCGTGGCTGCTATTCATAAATCATTACCTCGCCGCCAGTTCGATGTGGTGGTGGTAGGTGCCGGCGGTGCTGGCATGCGTTGTTCGTTGCAGCTGGCTCGTGCCGGTCTGTCTGTGGCTGTGTTGTCTAAGGTTTTCCCAACACGCTCTCATACTGTTGCTGCTCAAGGTGGGGTAAGTGCCTCGCTGGGTAACATGAGCGAAGATCATTGGCAATGGCACATGTACGATACCGTTAAAGGTTCGGACTGGCTGGGTGACCAAGATGCTATTGAGTTCATGTGCCGTGAAGCGCCTAACGCTGTATACGAACTAGAACACTTTGGTATGCCGTTTGACCGTAACGCTAACGGTACTATTTACCAGCGTCCTTTCGGTGGTCACACTGCTAACTTCGGTGAGAAACCTGTTCAACGTGCCTGTGCCGCTGCTGACCGTACTGGCCACGCGATGTTGCACACGTTGTACCAACAAAACGTAGCTTCTCGCACCAACTTCTTCGTTGAGTGGATGGCTCTAGACCTGTTGCGTAACGAAGCTGGCGATGTGCTGGGTGTTACTGCACTGGAAATGGAAAC
Source organism: Alcaligenaceae bacterium 429 (assembly GCA_004791645.1). Classification (GTDB taxonomy): domain Bacteria; phylum Pseudomonadota; class Gammaproteobacteria; order Burkholderiales; family Burkholderiaceae_B; genus Paenalcaligenes. Next base: position 5,595 of record SRSN01000161.1, on the reverse strand, counting down.
CGGCGAGATGTTCGTGCTGGAAGCCAAACGCACTGTGTTGGCAACTGGTGGTGCGGGTCGTATCTGGGGTGCTTCCACTAACGCCTTCATCAACACTGGTGACGGTCTGGGTATGGCTGCTCGTGCAGGCCTGGCTCTGGAAGACATGGAGTTCTGGCAATTCCACCCAACTGGTGTGGCTGGCGCTGGCGTGCTGATCACTGAGGGTGTGCGTGGTGAAGGCGGTATCTTGCTGAATAAAGACGGCGAGCGCTTCATGGAACGTTACGCACCTAACCTGAAAGACTTGGCTCCACGTGACTTCGTGTCCCGCTCTATGGACCAAGAGATCAAAGAAGGTCGTGGTTGTGGTGATGGTAGCTACGTGGTTCTGAAACTGGATCACCTGGGCGAAGATGTTATTAAGAAACGTCTGCCATCCATTCGTGAAATTTCTATCAAATTCGCGAACGTTGACCCAATCAAAGATCCAATCCCAGTTGTGCCTACCATTCACTATCAGATGGGCGGTATTCCTACTAACTACTACGGCCAAGTTGTTGATTACAAAAATGGCGAGACCAAAGTTGTTAATGGTCTGTACGCAGTAGGTGAGTGTGCGGCAACGTCCGTACACGGTGCGAACCGTTTGGGTACTAACTCCTTGCTGGATCTGATCGTATTTGGTCGTGCGGCTGGTAACCACATTGTGGATTCCCATCCAGAAAAAGAGCACAGCCATCAAGAGATTCCAGAATCTGCTATCGACTACTCTGTGTCACGTGTTGAGCATCTGGAAAGCCGTACATCGGGCGAAAAAGCTCAAGATGTGGCTGGCAAAATGCGTACCATCATGCAAGCTCACTGCGGTGTGTTCCGTACTATGGACTTGCTGAAAGAGGGCGAGCGCCTGATCGAAGAGATGGTGCCAGAAGTTAACGGTATTTACTTTAAGGATAAATCCAAAGTATTCAATACAGCACGTATTGAAGCGCTGGAAGTGTCCAACATGATTGAAGTGGCTCGTGCCACAACCCGTTCTGCTGCCAACCGCACAGAAAGTCGTGGTGCTCACGCACTGAACGATTTCCCTGAGCGTGATGACGAGAACTGGTTGCGCCATACCTTGTGGTATGCCGATGGCAGCCGTCTGGACTACAAACCAGTTCAGATGAAACCCCTAACGGCCGAAACTATTCCGCCTAAGCCACGTACCTTCTAATCAGGACGCTGTCATGAGTAAAACACGGACTATCAAATTCGAAATTTATCGCTACGATCCTGATAAGGACGAGCGCCCCTACATGCAAAAGCTGGAGGTTACCCTTCAGCCCACCGACAAGATGTTGTTGGACGCTATCGTACGCATCAAAAACGATGTAGACGACAGCTTGGCTATTCGTCGTTCTTGCCGCGAAGGCGTTTGTGGTTCTGATGCCATGAACATCAACGGCAAGAATGGTTTGGCCTGTACAACTAACTTGAACGATTTGAAACAACCTATTGTTCTGCGCCCACTGCCTGGCTTGCCAGTCATTCGGGATCTGATCGTGGACATGACTAACTTCTTTGATCAGTACCACTCTATCAAGCCGTACTTGATCAACGAAACACCACCGCCAGAAAAAGAACGTCTGCAATCACCAGAAGCTCGTGAAGAGATAGACGGTGTTTACGAATGTATTCTGTGCGCGTGTTGTTCCACATCATGCCCATCGTTCTGGTGGAACCCTGATAAGTTTGTGGGTCCAGCAGGGTTGCTGCAGGCGTACCGCTTTATTGCCGACTCTCGTGACGAGGCAACAGCTGAGCGTCTGGACAACCTTGAAGATCCATACCGTTTGTTCCGTTGCCATACCATCATGAATTGTGCGGACGTATGTCCTAAGGGTCTGAACCCAACACAAGCCATCGGCAAAATCAAAGAAATGCTGGTTCGCCGCAGCGTGTAAGGAGTAGAAATGAGAACGTTAACGCAGTTAGAACGCGCTCGCCTACGTTGGAGAGCACGCCGAGGTTTGCTTGAAAACGATTTGATGGTGACTAAGTTTCTGGATCGTTATGAAGAGACTCTAACTGACGTTGACGTTTCTGCTCTAACGCTTCTGTTTGAAATGGATGACACGGAATTACTCGATGTTTTACTGGCCCGAAAAGAAGTTGAGGGCCAGTATGACACGACCGATATTCGGCGTTTGGTAGCTCAGATTCGTGAGCTGTAATTTTTGAGGAAGATATGTGATGCAACTGTCTGATAAGAAAGCGACACTATCGTTTTCCGATGGAAGTCCTTCGGTAGAGTTTCCCGTATACAAAGGGACGGTGGGTCCTGACGTAATCGATATCCGTAAACTGTACGGTTCTACAGGTATGTTTACCTATGATCCGGGTTTTATGGCAACGGCCTCTTGTGAGTCCGCGATCACTTACATCGATGGGGATCAGGGCAAGCTGATGTACCGCGGCTACCCAATCGAGCAATTGGCTCAGAACTGCAACTTCTTAGATGTTTGCTATTTGATTCTGAACGGCGAATTGCCTGATGAAAAACAGAAAACTGATTTTGACTGGCTGGTGACACACCACACGATGGTTCAAGAGCAAATGCAGACATTCCTGCATGGCTTCCGTCGTGATGCGCACCCTATGGCTATTCTGACCGGTTTGGTTGGTGCCATGTCGGCTTTCTATCACGATTCCACTGACATCACTAATCCTGAGCACCGTCGTATTTCCGCTATCCGTTTGATCGCGAAAATGCCAACGCTGGTAGCTATGGCGCACAAGTACACATTGGGTCAACCTTTGATGTACCCACGCAATGATCTGAGCTACACGGGTAACTTCTTGCGCATGATGTTCGGTACACCTTGCGATGACTACCAAGTAAACGAAGTGGTAGAGCGCGCATTGGATCGTATCTTCATTCTGCACGCAGAACACGAGCAAAACGCTTCTACCTCCACAGTACGTCTGTGCGGTTCTTCAGGCACTAACCCATTTGCAGCGATTGCTTCTGGTGTAGCTTGCTTGTGGGGTCCTGCTCACGGTGGCGCTAACGAAGCATGCTTGAACATGCTAGAAGAATTGCAAGCTAACGGTGGTGTAGAGAAAGTTGGCGAATTCATGGAAAAGGTCAAAGACAAAAACTCAGGCGTGCGTCTGATGGGCTTTGGTCACCGTGTTTACAAAAACTACGATCCACGCGCCAAGTTGATGCAAGAGACATGCAAAGAAGTGTTGGCTGCTTTGGGTCTGGAAAACGATCCTCTGTTCAAGCTGGCAATGGAATTGGAGCGTATTGCTCTGGAAGACCCATACTTTGTTGAGCGTAAACTGTATCCGAACGTAGATTTCTATTCCGGAATCGTACAGCGCGCTATTGGTATTCCTACTCCGTTGTTTACTGCCATTTTCGCATTGGCACGTACAGTAGGTTGGATCTCTCAGTGGGATGAAATGATCTCCGATCCAGGCTACAAGATTGGCCGTCCTCGCCAGTTGTACACAGGCGAAACAGAACGCAACATCTAATAGCTTATTAGATAGCAGTTCTGAAGGAATGAACCCAATCGTTATTGAACGGTTGGGTTTTTTTGTGGCTATTCGACAGGGGTAGCGTGGCAGTGCTGGATGCGCTTGCTGCGTTGTAGAGCAGTTCAAGCTAAAGAACCACAAAAAGGTTTAAGCAAGCAACTAGGCTATAGAACAAAAACAATATTATGAATAGGCATAAAAAACACCCCCTCACGTGAATGAGGGGGTGTTTTGCTTGTAGCAGTGTCGCGTTATTTTTTAGTTCGCTTGTTCTGCTTCTTCCATTGCATCCAACACAGCGATAGCAGTCATGTTCAAAATACGACGTACGCTAGCGCTAGTGGTCAGGATGTGTACTGGGCGTTTTGCACCCAGCAGGATTGGGCCCATTGCTACGCCGCCGCTACCAGTCACTTTCAGGATGTTGTAGGTAATGTTACCCGCATCCAAGTTAGGAGTGATCAGCAGGTTTGCAGGCGCTTTTAATGTGCTGTCAGGGAAGGCTTTGAAACGTACGCTATCGTCTAATGCGGAGTCTGCATGCATTTCGCCATCAACTTCCAACTCAGGAGCCATTTCAGCCAGTAGGCGGCGAGCCTCAGCCATTTTTCTGGATGATACGTTATCGCGGCTACCAAAGTTGGAGTGCGACAACAGCGCAACGCGAGGTTCTACGCCAAAGCGACGAACTTCATGTGCAGCCAGAATGGTCATGTTGGCGATTTGTTCTGCGCTAGGGTTCTCGTTCACGTGTGTATCGCAAATGAACAAGGTTTGTGTAGGCAGAACCAAAGCGTTCATGGCGGCGAAAGTCGTAGCACCTTCTTGCAGACCAATCACATTTTCAATGTGGTTCAGCTCATTGATGAATGGTGAGGTTACACCGCACAGCATGGCATCAGCATCACCGCGCTCCAGCAACATGGCACCAATCAAGGTGTTGTTTTTGCGGATAGTCGCTTTAGCTACTTCAGGTGTTACACCGAAGCGTGCACGTTGTTGGTAGTAGCTGGTCCATGTTTCGTTGAAACGATCGTCGTTTTCTGGATCAACAATTTCCACGTTCACGCCAGGTTGCAGACGCAGACCAAAACGTTTGATGCGCATTTCGATTACAGAAGGGCGACCAACCAGAATTGGTTTGGCGATGCGCTCGTCTACAGCCGATTGCACTGCACGCAATACGCGCTCGTCTTCACCGTCAGCGTAAATAACGCGTTTAGGTTCTTGCTTGGCTTGCATGAACAGTGGGCGCATCAGAGGACCGGAGCGATAGGTCATCGCAATCAGTTTCTGACGGTAGGCTTCCATGTCAGCAATAGGGCGTGTTGCTACACCAGAGTCCATTGCCGCTTGAGCCACGATTGGGGCAATATGTGCCAGCAAACGAGGATCAAATGGACGAGGAATAATGTAGTCAGGGCCAAAGCTTAGTTCGCTGTCATCGTAAATCTCGGCTTCAGCAAGTTCTGCAATCGCTTTTACGCAAGCCAGCTTCATTTCTTCGTTAATGACGCTTGCACCGCAATCCAGTGCGCCACGGAAAATGAAGGGGAAGCACAGAACGTTATTTACCTGGTTAGGGTAGTCGGAACGGCCTGTAGCGATAATGCAGTCTGGGCGTGTTTCTTTAGCCAACTCAGGGCGGATTTCAGGCTCAGGGTTAGCCAAGGCCAGAATCAGCGGCTGTGTGCCCATGCTTTTCAGCATGGCTGGTGTCAATGCGCCAGCGGCGGAACAACCCAAGAATACGTCTGCGTCCACAATAGCGTCAGCCAATGTGCGGTAGTCTGTTTCTTGAGCGTATTGGGCCTTGCTTGGCTCCATGTTCTCTTCACGGCCTTTCCAGATGATGCCGCGGGAGTCAGCCACATAAATGTGCTCGCGTGGCAGGCCCAGGCTTACCAGCAAGTTCAAGCAAGCAATCGCAGCAGCGCCAGCGCCAGAACATACCAGTTTTACATCTTCGATTTTCTTGTTAACAACTTTCAAGCCGTTAACAATCGCAGCGGTAGAAATAATAGCGGTACCGTGCTGGTCATCGTGGAAGACAGGAATCTTCATGCGTTTGCGCAGTTC
>SRSN01000160.1 GCA_004791645.1 Alcaligenaceae bacterium 429 | reverse complement strand
GTCTAAAAGATAGCTGGCAGGGTACGTTGATGTTCATTGCGCAACCAGCGGAAGAGTCATTGTCTGGTGCTAAAGCAATGATTGATGATGGTTTATTTAAGCGTTTCACCAAACCAGATGTCGCCATAGCACTGCATACGTGGAATGATGCAGCGGGTCTTATCGGGCTTACTGAAGGGCCTGTGCTGACTGGTAGCACGCAAGTTGAAATTGTGTTTCATGGTGTGGGGGCGCATGGTTCTATGCCTCATACGGGTATAGATCCTATTGTTCAGGCGGCCCAGTTTATTACTACCGTTCAATCGGTTATTAGTCGAGCTAAAAACCCCGGAGACTTCGGTGTATTTACGGTGGGGGCAGTGCACAGCGGGCAAGCTGGAAACGTGATTCCTAATCAGGCTACGTTGATGGCAAGTATGCGGTTCACGAATGATGAAACTCGTAAAGTCATTCATGACGGTGTTGTGCGTACCGCGAAAGGAGTTGCACAAATTTCTGGTGCTGAAGAGCCAGAGATAAAGTTTGCTGGTGATGTGCCTCCAACCATCAACGACAAGGCGTTAGTGGATCAGACAGAGCAAATTTTGCAGCAAGCATTGCCTGCCGAAACTGTTGTACGTATCCCGATGGCTGCACCTTCTGAGGACTTTGCGCTTTATGGCAAAGAAGGAATCCCAAGCTTGTTCTTCTTTCTTGGTGCGCTAGATCCTAAATTAGTAGAGGCATCACGTCTGCCGGGTGGTAAGCCTGTGCCTACTCAGCACTCACCATTTTTTGCGCCAGTGCCTGAGCCCACTATTACTACTGGTGTTAAAGCCATGACGCTGACGGTATTAGGTCAGCTTGCAAAATAGGAGTCGTAGCGCATTGCTCTATGCGCTTTATGTGCAGTTAAGTCGGGCATAAAGCGGCATCGTGTGATGCGTTCTGGTGTTTAAAAGTCTGGGGCTGCATAGACAGCAGCCCCAGACTTTTTTATGGTTTGCTGACCTACATACCTAGTGTAAATGCGTAGTTGAGGGCTAAAGCATTCCTCCGTATACTTTGTTTAGTCACACTAAACAATAAAGCGCAAAAGCGCGACAGGACGGATGAGACATGCAGAACCAACACACAGACCCTGTGCGGTCAGAGGTGTCACCGTGGCGGGCAGCGAGTGCTGCGGGCTTGGGCACGATGATCGAGTATTACGACTTTCAGCTTTATGGCGTTTTAGCGGTCACGCTAAGCCTGCTGTTTTTTGTAGGCGAAAATGAAAACGCGGCATTGCTTTCTACCTTGGCGATTTTTGGTGGTGCATTTTTGGCCAGACCGCTGGGTGGTATTTTCTTCGGTTGGTTTGGGGATAGGCATGGCCGTACAGCAGCGCTGATGGTCACCATCATCGGTATAGGTGTGGCCAGCGCATTGATGGGGATGCTGCCTACCTACGCCACCTTAGGGCTGATGGCACCGGCTTTATTGCTACTGTGTAGATTGCTGCAGGGCTTTTTTGCGGGTGGTGAAATCACTGGGGCGGCGACGTATGTGGCGGAGTGCTCACCAGCGAATAAACGCGGTTTTTTTGGTGCATTTAATCCGGCGGCGGCTACCTTAGGCTTGTCATTAGCCACCGGTGTTGCGGGGTTGGTGAGTACGGTATTTGGTAAAGAGGCCATGCAAGAGTGGGCATGGCGTATTCCTTTTTTACTGTCTATTCCATTGATCTTGTTGTGTGTGTGGGCGCGTTCGCGCATTGAGGATTCTCCACGCTTTCAAGAGCTGCTTAAAGCGCATAGGCCAGAGCATTCTCCTATCTCGGTCATTTTGCGTGAACACAGCCGCCCGCTGATGCAGGTGATCGCTATAGGCTTCGCACAAAATGCGGCAGGCTATGTAGGGGTGGTGTATTTGAGTACGCACCTGACCCGCACCTTGAAATACGATGCTTCAGCGGTGTTTTGGTTGGTGTCGTTGGTGACATTGATCTCGGCTTTTATCATGCCGTTTGCGGGTGGGTTGTCCGATCGTTTTGGGCGTAAACCGCTGCTCACCATCGGTTTGTTGGGATATATGGTGTTGGTGCCAGTCACGATGTGGGTGGCATCGTGGGGAAGTTTTGCCATCGCTGCTGTAGCAGTGGCTATTTCCATCATCCCTTTCATTATTGTGCAGTCAGTGGGTTACCCGCTGTATGCCGAATTGTTCCCTACCCGAGTGCGCTACAGCGGCGTATCGCTGGGTTTCAACATTGCCACCATTCTGGGTGGCGCGACCGCCCCCTTTATCGCTTCGTGGCTTAGCACGCAAACCGGTTCCAGTATGGCACCAGCTTTCTATGTGATGGCTGCAGCATTGGTGGGCATCATCGCATTACGAAGCGTGCAAGAAACCTCTGGCCGCGCGCTGGCTGATTGATTACTAAGGATCTACAACAATGTCAGGTTATTTTCTCTATCACTCCATTGGTATGTTTGAAGGCAAACATGCTGCCATGCAAGCGCAGTTAGATGAGTTCACTAAGAGCTGGTCTGCGCTGGATGATGGGCAGTGGGGTTATGCGTTAGGCCAAAAGCAGGCGTTTATCAACGCTTGGGCGGAGCTCATTGGTGCGCGCCCACAAGATATCGCTCTGAGTGAAAACGTGACGGGCGGGCTGTACAGTATTTTGGGTTCCTTGCCAGACCATGTGCTTAAAGGTCGTACGTTATTAGTCGCGGGCGATTGTTTCCCTAGCTTGCACTTTTTGCTGCAGAAGCTGTCACAGCGCTTAGGTTTTGCCTTGCGTACTGTGCCGCTAAGCTCGGGGTTGGCTTATGTGTCGGACGATGATTTCATCAAGGCATGGGATGACACTGTGGGGTTGGCCTTAGTGACCTGGGTAAGCTCAACCTCGTCGCATCGAGTGGATGTGGATCGCATGGCGCAATGCGCGCGTGATCATGGCAGCTTGATGGCGTTGGATCTCACGCAGGCTGCAGGTTTAGTACCCTTTCAAGTGCATAACGATGTGGCCTTTACGTTGTCGGCCTCGTTGAAGTGGGTGTGCGGTGTAGCGGGGGCAAGTTTGCTGCATGTGCGGCCAGATTTAATAGCGCAGTGCGAGCCAGAGTTCCGTGGTTGGTTTAGCCAAGATAACCCCTTTAATTGGAACTTAGATCAGTTTAGCTACGCACCAGATGCGCGTCGTTTTGATCATGGCACACCATCTGTATTGGCCAGTATTGCATCGTTACCGGGTCTGCAGTTTGTACAAAATACCGGCGTGCATAGTTTGTGGGAACAAAACCAAGCCCTAACTAGCATCATCTATGAGCGTGCTAAACAGCAGGGGTGGCAGGTGCTAACGCCGCTATCCGTATCAGAGCGGGGCGGTAGCGTCATGTTGAAAGCGAGCAGTGCAGTGAGAGCGAAGGCCTTGGTGGACACGCTACGTGAACAAGAGCTGTATTGCGATCATCGCGATGCAGTGCTGCGCTTATCACCTGGCAACGTATGCCGTGAACAAGATGTACTGCGTCTGTGCGATACCTTACAGGCGGGCTGGTAATGCAAGGAGCGGCAATGGAAAAAACATGGGCACACCAAGCTAGTCGTCGTATAGAAAAGCCGGCTTCGGAAGTGATGGCTTTTATGGCTGACTTAAAGTTGTTAGGGCAATGGTCTCTAGGCTGCTTTGACACCAAAGAGGTGGCCGAAGGCGTGGTGGTAGGCACATCCTTATTCGATGGTGGGCAAACGCACGTCAGCGTAGAGGTGTTACCTGAGCAGGGTTTGGTACGCTATTGGGTGGGTAGTGTGGAAACGCGTAGTCCGCGTATTAGTGCGTGGGTGCAGGCAATAGACGAGCAGTCTTGCGTGCTAGTGATGATGGCTACGCGCAGTATTGATATGAGTGAAGAGCGTTGGCAGCGATTGCAGCGTTGCCACGAAACCGAGCTGGATATGATCCAGTCACAATTGCATAGCGGTTGGCGTCGCTAAATCGCTTTAGTAGCTAGGTGGTGTGATGGCGACGATAAATCGCACATCGGCATCATAAGGGTTGCGATAGGCGTGGGGTAAGCTGGAGTCAAAATAACAGCTATCCCCCACCTCTAGTGAGTGCGTTTGCGTATCCACGTCCACCAGCAAGCGGCCTTGCGTCACCACTACACATTCCTCGGCAGGGTGACTCCAGCGTTCACCAACCGATGCGCCGCCCGGTGGCAAAAAACCTTCCAGCATCTCAATCTTGCCCAGTCCCGGTGAAATGCGGCTGTACTGCACACCAGAGGCGGATTGCAGGCGCATACGCTCAGCTTCACGCACGACAGAAACCTGCTGCAAACTATCGCCTAGCAGCGAGAAAATAGGGGTATCCAAGGCCTTAGCGATTTGACGCAACGTATCCAAACTAGGTTGCGTCAGCCCACGTTCTACTTGGCTAATTAAGCCAGGAGACACTTGAGCCAATTCAGCTAGCTTGCGTAGAGAGAGTTTTTTGTGCTCTCGCAGTTCGCGGATGCGTAGGGTGGTCATGAGGAGAGGTTCGTTGCTGGTGTGAGTGCTAGTAAGGGATAAGTAAACGCCGCAATGCTAGGAGTTTACAACGAACGTGAGGGTGTGGCGTTGGGTGGCTGGCTGATCGTATCAGGCCTCAAAAAGTCGTAGCGCTTACTCACACACTAACAGCACTACAGCAAATGCCATAACAGGAAGTACGCAGCAGGCGGCAATGACCAATAGGCCATCTATTTTTGTAGCTAGGCTTGTTTTATTGGGCGAGGAAAACTTAGTGGTGGATTTGGCGATTTGGTACAGCACTAAATAGACGACCATTGCAATTAATCCGGTAGTCCACCCTAACTGTGTTCTAGGCGTGAAATTATCTGGCACGCCTAGTACCCAAGGAATAATAAGCAAGCCACAGAGTAGTGCTACAGCGTAGGGAATAAACTTCAACACGATTTTGAGCATAGTGTGTTGTGATGGTATTGGTTAGAGGGCTAGATTCCCAAGTCGTTAATCAGATAGCGCCTCGGTATGCCACATAGTGCCTGGCTGTGCGGCAGGTGCATCGACTTGTTCAATGGCATCCAGTGGAGAGGTGTGTGTTTCAGCATGCAGGTGTTCTTGATAGACGCACAAGCATTCTAGAAATTGAGCCAAGCTGGTGTTAATAAAAACCCGCTGATTATTATTGTCATGATTAAAGTAGATGATCTCTTTGGTGTCAGTATCTATGCCTAGTAGGTCACCATAGGCCGTTTGCCCAAGTGGAAAGAATGATGCGGGGATATCGCCAAATGCGCGCAGGCTTTCTATATCGTCAGTGGAATAAGTGGAAAAGCTTAGAAAGGGTGGTGCGCTTTCCGGTAGGCCTTCGGCTAACAGTAGTTGCTTAGCATCAGCATCTATATCATCCGGCAACGACTCGCTCTCGAAAACAATAAATGCATCAAGTTGAAGATCTAACTCTGGCGGCGTCTGTGGTAATCCGGCGCAGAATCGTTGTTTGAATGAGAGGGGCATAGGGTTGTGCTAGATGAGTTTGTTTTTGGTGTGTGATGATGCAGGGCTTTTGTGCGAAGGCCGCTGGTGCTGTAGGTAGATTCTAATCTGCTACGGCTTTGTGCCGCCAATGAAGTTTTGCCCGCATGCAGCAGAAAACAAAAAAGCCACCCTGTAGTGTGGGTGGCTTCATCGTTCTGGGTTACAGGTCGTATCCCGTGTGCAAGTGAAGATTTGCGGAGCGCCCCTATAATTGAGGAGCATAAAAAAACGGCCTGCATTGCTGTAGGCCGTTTTTCTTTATCTTGGTGGCTCATCCCTGATTCGAACAGGGGACCTGCGGATTATGATTCCGTCGCTCTAACCGGCTGAGCTAATGAGCCAAGAACGTTAATATAGCACCATGACTTTCATCTTGGCAAGCACTTTTTGAAGAAATATTACAAAAGATGAAAAAAGATATAAAAAAAGCCCCTTCGTTTAGGTGAAGGGGCTTTTTGACTGCTTAGGCTTGTTCAGTTTTAGCGCTATCGTCTACATCTCTAGGCTTTACTGTTGGGCCTTCTGCGTTGCTATTCATGCTAGCAGGGCGGTGCTTTGTGCCTAGGCCGGACAGTGCAGCACTCAAGCTGTACAGAGGCTCAAAGGACTCGGCTTGGGCCATAGGCCAACCCACACGGAAAATGGTTTGTCGGTAGTTGCCTTCTAGCAGCTCGCCTTTTTCCAGATCAGGGAACATGGCGGACAACACGCGAATCTCACCGTTAGGAATACGCTTAGCAATGTGGTGCGGGCGTAGTTCGTTGGGGTGGTGCAAACCAGCGGCTTTCAGCAGGTCTGCCAACGCTTTCAGTGTGTTGTTATGGTAGTTAGCAGCACGGCGTGATTTATCAGAGACCACCAACGCTTCTTGGCGGCGTGGGTCTTGAGTGGTCACACCCACTGGGCAACGGCCGGTGTGGCAAGTCAGGGCTTGGATACAACCGATCGCAAACATAAAGCCACGGGCGCTGTTACACCAGTCTGCACCCAATGCCATGATGCGAGCCATGTCAAAAGCACTGATGATCTTACCGGATGCACCAATACGAATACGCTCACGCAGGCCAATACCTACCAGTGTGTTGTGTACCAAACGTAGGGATTCGCGCAGTGGTGTACCAACGTGGTCAATAAACTCTACTGGTGCAGCACCTGTACCGCCTTCAGCACCGTCAACCACGATGAAGTCAGGTGTGATACCTGTTTTCAACATGGCTTTAGCAATAGCGAACCATTCCCATGGGTGGCCAATAGTCAGTTTGAAGCCCACAGGTTTACCGCCAGACAGTTCGCGCAGTTTGGAGACGAACTCTAGTAGTTCAACAGGCGTAGAGAAGGCGCTGTGTTTAGCGGGTGACAAGCAATCTTGCCATACTGGTACTTCACGTGCAGCCGCGATCTCAGGTGTTACTTTAGCGCCGGGCAAAATACCGCCTTGGCCAGGTTTAGCACCTTGCGACAGCTTGATCTCAATCATTTTGACGTTGTCTTGGCGAGCACGCTCAGCAAAACGTTCAGGCGAGAAGTTACCTTTTTCGTCCCTACAGCCGAAGTAGCCGGAACCAATGTTCCACACCAAGTCGCCACCATACATAGTGTGGTAGCGGCTGATACCGCCTTCACCGGTGTCGTGAGCAAAGTTACCGATCACGGCACCTTTGTTCAGCGCCATCACGGCGTTAGCTGACAGCGCACCAAAACTCATGGCGGAGATATTAAATACCGACATGGAGTAAGGCTTGGTGCAATCAGGGCCGCCCACCAGTGTGCGGAAATTGCTATCAGGGATCTGACAGGGCTGCATAGAGTGGTTAATCCACTCGTAGCCACTGCCGTAGATTTCTTGTTGGGTACCAAAGGGCAACTTATCTTCTTGTTGCTTAGCGCGTTGGTACACCAGAGAACGCTCAGCGCGAGAGAAGGGGGACTCTTGGTTGTCACCTTCAATAAAGTACTGGCGGATTTCCGGACGGATGAATTCGAATAGGAAGCGCAAGTTACCAATCACAGGGTAGTTTCTGCGGATGGCATGACGCGTTTGTTTTAGGTCGACTAGACCTAGGATGGATAGACCAATAAATGGCAGGGCCAAAATAAGCCACCATGCCGTATTGGTGATAGACAAGATAGTGAACACGACGGTGCCCAGAAATACGACGTAAAGGGCGGTGTAGCGCGTCAGTAAGCGATGCATGAAAAAAGCTCCAAGCTTCCTAGTAAATTTACAGCGGTTTTGGTGAGACTAAAGTACAGAAAATAAAGTATATACAGGAATGATTAGCGGAAGACAGCGGGTCTACCCTTGGCAATGCCAGTACAACGTAAAGCATAGACAAAAGCGATACGAATAAGTTGCAGGCTTCCTGTATAACTATTTGTTATCAATGAATTTTATGGGTTTTGTGTAAGCCAAGCAAACTTCTACGGTTGTGAGGCGCCCTTACGCTGTATGAAGAGCGTTAAAACGACACTGGTTCTGTGCAATTTTTATAAAGTGGTTCTTTTCTTTAATC
>SRSN01000015.1 GCA_004791645.1 Alcaligenaceae bacterium 429 | reverse complement strand
CGCCATGAGTCAGAAACGGGCCGTATCTACAATGAGATTTTCGATGCGGTGATGGATAGACGCTTGTTACCTGGTACGAAATTAACCGAGGCTAAGCTGTGCGAGATTTTCTCGTGCTCACGCACGGTGATTCGCGCTGTCTTGGCTGAGCTGGCGCACGACAAGATTGTCAGCTTGGAAGCCAATAGAGGTGCATTTGTATGGCAACCTGATCCCAAAGAAACACGTGAAGTGTTTGAGCTGCGTAGGGATATGGAGTGTTTGATTATCGATAAGCTATTGCGCTTTCCTGACTTGGAACAAAGGTTGCAAGGGCTGTATGAGATGGTGGAGCGCGAGCAGTCGTCGTATAACGCCGGGCAGCGAATTAGCTGGATACGGTTATCTAATGCTTTTCACGTGGAAATGGCGCGTTTGTTGGGCAATGACGTACTGACAGAATTGATGCATATGTTGTGCGCAAGAACATCGTTGATTATCGCGTACCACGACAAACCGGGCGAGCAAGCGTGCTCCTTCTTTGAGCACGAACAGATTTTAAACCTGCTGTGCCAGCGCAACCGAGATGGTGCGCTGCATGCCATGCAGCATCACTTATTGGCATGTGAACAGCGTATGAATGAAGAGCAGGCACCGGCCAAGCAAGACCCTTGGCAGGCATTTGGTGCTGCACGTTTATAAAACTTGGAGACAATAAATGACCATGACTTCCGAATACCCTCGTGATTTACGCGGCTATGGGCGCGATGTACCTCATGCAAACTGGCCGGGTAAGGCACGTATTGCGGTGCAATTTGTGCTGAATTACGAAGAGGGGGGCGAAAACTGCGTGTTGCACGGTGATCCGGCTTCTGAGCAGTTTTTGTCGGAAATTGTGGGGGCGGCAGCTTACCCTGATCGTCACAAATCGATGGAGTCTATTTACGAGTACGGCTCACGCGCAGGGGTATGGCGCATTCTTAAAGAGTTTGAGCGTCGTGGCATGCCCATGACTATTTTTGGTGTGGGTATGGCGTTGGAGCGTCACCCTGAAGTGGCACAGGCCTTTGTGGATGCAGGGCATGAGATTGCGTGTCACGGTTACCGTTGGATTCACTACCAAGACAAACCTGAAGCGCTAGAGCGCGAACACATGCAGCGTTGCGTGGAAATTATCACTCAGCTCACCGGTAAACACCCAGCAGGCTGGTATACCGGTCGTGATAGCCCTAACACACGTCGTTTGGTGGCAGAGGAAGGTCAGTTCCTGTACGACTCCGACAACTATGGTGATGATTTGCCTTTCTGGGATGAGGTGAAGTTATTGGATGGCAGTATCCACCCTCAGTTGATTGTGCCGTACACCTTAGACACCAACGACATGCGCTTTGCAACACCGCAGGGGTTCAATACTGGTGATGATTTCTTCCATTTCTTGCGTGACGCCTTTGATGTGCTGTACGAAGAAGGTGAAGAGGCCCCCAAAATGCTATCCATAGGCTTGCACTGCCGATTGATTGGCCGTCCATCACGCTTCCGTGGTTTGCAGCGCTTCTTGGATCACGTGCAAAAACATGATCGTGTGTGGGTAGCGACACGCGAAGAGATTGCTCGTCATTGGGTGCAAACACATCCTTATAAAGCCCAACGTTAATACGGGTTAGCGGTATATTCATGGCGGCGCTCACGGTGTTTCGTGAGCGCCGCTTTGCGGTGAGAACCCCACATCTTTCCCGCATTTGTTAGGCGTAGTGCGTCCTCTTACTTATAATGAGTGGTTAACTGTATTTTTTTGTAGCGATCAATGAAGACATCCGAAATTCGCCAGAAGTTTCTCTCATTTTTTGAGGGGCGGGGCCATCAGGTCGTGCCGTCTTCCTCACTGGTCCCTGGGAATGACCCCACACTGCTGTTTACGAACGCAGGTATGGTTCAGTTCAAGGACGTATTTACTGGTAAGGAAACGCGGCCTTATAAGCGTGCAGTCTCTTCGCAGCGCTGCGTGCGTGCGGGCGGCAAACATAATGACTTGGAAAACGTAGGCTATACCGCTCGTCACCACACATTCTTTGAAATGTTGGGTAACTTCAGCTTCGGTGACTACTTCAAGCGCGATGCAATCCTGAATGCATGGGAATTACTAACATCCGTCTACGGCTTGCCCGCTGAGAAACTGTGGGTCACGGTGTACCACGAAGACGATGAAGCCTATGGCATTTGGCAAAATGAAGTAGGTGTGCCTGCCGAACGTATCATTCGTATTGGTGATAACAAAGGCGCACGCTACGCGTCAGATAACTTCTGGCAAATGGCTGATACAGGTCCATGTGGTCCCTGTTCAGAAATTTTCTTTGATCACGGTCCAGAAGTGTGGGGTGGCCCTCCAGGGTCCCCAGAAGAAGACGGTGATCGTTATATCGAAGTGTGGAACTTGGTGTTCATGCAGTTTGATCGCTCCGCTGATGGCGTGATGCATCCACTGCCTAGCCCATGTGTAGACACCGGTATGGGTTTGGAGCGTATTGCGGCTGTGTTGCAGCACGTACACTCAAACTACGACATTGATCTGTTTCAAGCACTGATTGCTGGCGCTTCCCGTGAAACGGGGTGTGCAGATTTGGGCAACAACTCACTGAAAGTGATTGCTGACCACATTCGTGCCTGCAGTTTCTTGATTGTGGATGGCGTGATCCCTGGCAACGAAGGCCGTGGTTATGTGCTGCGTCGTATTATTCGCCGCGCTTTGCGCCATGGTCATAAACTGGGTCAAACACGTCCTTTCTTCTATAAACTGGTGGGCGATTTGGTTGCGCAAATGGGCGTGGCTTATCCTGAACTGGTTGCTCAACAAGCGCGTATAGAGCAAGTGTTGAAGCAAGAGGAAGAGCGTTTTGGTGAAACACTGGAACATGGTCTGAAAATCCTAGAAGGCGCGTTGCAGCAGTTGGGCGATAGCAAAGTCTTGGATGGACAAACCTTGTTCACGCTGTATGACACCTACGGTTTCCCTGTAGACCTTACTGCTGATATTTGTCGCGAACGTGAAGTAGAAGTAGACCAAGAAGGTTTTGAAGTCGCTATGCAGCGTCAGCGCGAACAAGCGCGTGCGGCAGGTAAATTCAAAGCAGCCGCTGAGCTGGTTTACGATGGTGCGGCGACCCAGTTTGAGGGCTACGATCACCTGCAAACTCAAGCTAAGGTTTTGGCGCTGTATGTGGATGGTTTGTCGGTTGAATCCGTGAAAGCGGGTCAGCAAGCTGTAGTGGTATTGGATACCACGCCGTTTTACGCTGAGTCCGGTGGTCAGGTTGGTGATACAGGTGTGTTGCACAACGCTGAAAGCCACTTCGTCGTACACGATACACAGAAAATTCAATCCCAAGTTTTCGGCCACCAAGGTGTGCTGGAAAGTGGTGAGTTGCGTGTGGGTAACAGCCTGCATGCACAGGTGGATGTAGCGAAACGCGAAGCAACTATACGCAATCACTCAGCAACACACTTGATGCACAAAGCCTTGCGCGAAGTGTTGGGTGGTCATGTGCAACAGCGTGGTTCGCTGGTAGATGCACAAAAAACACGTTTTGACTTCGCGCACGATGCGGCCATGACGGCTGAGCAAATCGCTGCGGTTGAAGCTATCGTGAACCGTGAGGTGCTGCAGAATAGCCCCGTTGCGGCACAACTGATGGCCTTTGATGAAGCCGTTGAGGGCGGTGCTATGGCGCTGTTTGGTGAAAAATACGGCGACGAAGTGCGCGTATTAGACATCGGCTTCTCCAGAGAGCTGTGTGGTGGTACACACGTATCTCGCACCGGCGATATCGGTTTGTTCAAAATCGTTTCTGAAAGTGGTGTGGCAGCAGGCGTACGCCGTGTTGAGGCAATCACTGGTTTGAACTCATTGGCGTGGGTACAAGGCGTTAATGGTTTGCTGAGTCAAGCCTCAGCTGCGTTGCGTACTACGCCGGAAGAGGTCACTACACGTATTACATCGCTGCAATCCCAGCTTAAAGATGTAGAGCGTGAGCGTGATCAGTTGAAAGATAAATTGGCTAGCTCTGCTGGTCAGGATCTAGTGCAACAAGCGGTGGAGTTGGCTGGCGGTGTAAAACTGCTGGTGGCTGACCTTCCGGGTGTTGAGGCTAAATCACTACGTAACTTAGTGGATCAACTTAAAGACAAGCTGCAATCTGCTGTGGTGGTATTGAGCACCAGCGAAGATGGCAAGATCAGCTTGGTTGCTGGTGTAACGAAAGCGCTGAGCGCTACAGTGAAAGCTGGTGACGTGGTCGGTCATATCGCCCAACAAGTGGGTGGTAAAGGCGGTGGTCGTCCTGATATGGCAATGGGTGGTGGTTCGGATATAGCCGCCTTGCCGCAAGCTCTGGCTTCTGTGCAAGCCTGGGTGGAAGCTAAGTTATGAGTAGTCAGGAAATAGGAAGCGTCGCCCTAGAGGTGGATGCTTCCGGCCTGAAATGCCCGCTGCCTATTTTGCGGGCAAAAAAGGCATTGGCACAAATTCAAAGTGGTGACGTGTTGAAGGTCATCACTACGGATACCCATGCACTGACTGATTTTCAGGCATTTGCAACACAAACTGGCAACCTTTTGCTTAAACAAGAGGAAGTTGGGGAAACGTTGGTGCATTATTTACAGCGGCGCTGATCACAAAGCGCTGGATGTTGTTTTTGGTTGGGTTTATAATTGTTTTTTGCGGCCAAACGTATCGTTTGGGTCCGTATGATGATAAACTCTTTTGTTTTACACTTTTACTAACAGAAAAAGGAATTATCAATGGTGGTAATTCGCTTGGCCCGTGGTGGCTCCAAAAAGCGTCCGTTTTATACCGTAGTAGCCGCCAATCGTAGCGATCGCCGCGACGGCCGCTTTATTGAGCGTCTGGGCTTCTACAACCCCGTCGGTGGTGAAGGTCAGGAAAACCTGCGCCTGCAATTGGATCGTATCGAATACTGGACAACAAACGGTGCACAATTGTCGCCTTCCGTTAGCCGTCTGGTTAAAGAATACGCTAAAACCGTTAGCAGCGCAGTTTAATCAAACTGTCGCTGGTATCGTCTGAAGCCTACGCAATGTCAGTTATTCCTGATGATCTAGTTGAGCTGGGTCGAGTAGTATCTGCTTATGGCGTGCGAGGCTGGGTGAAAATCCAACCTTATGCTGTGGATGGCGATACCTTGCTTACCGCAAAACGGTGGTGGCTGAAAACGCCTGTTTCTCCTGCTCACGGCGGAGGCGCAGGCGTTTCTGCGTCCTATATACCGTTTACGGTGCAGCAAGCAAAATGGCATAGCGGTACGGTAGTCGCGCTTTTTAAAGGCTTCGATGACCGTAATCAATCTGAGCCGTTAAAAGCTCATACGGTATGGGTGTCACGTGCTGATTTCCCCGCTGCCGACGAAGAAGAATTCTATTGGGTAGATCTTATAGATTGCTTGCTATACGGTGAAGATGAGGGTGGTCAATCTGCTTTTTTGGGCCGTGTAGTGCAAGTGCTGGATAACGGTGCTCATGCAGTGCTGGAAGTCGAGCAGGGCAATGTAGATGAGGCCCAACACTTTACACCTGTGCTTTCTGCCAAAGGAAAGCGACAGACTATTCTGGTACCTTTTGTCAAAGAGTGTGTGCATACAGTTGATTTAGCCGCGAAGCGGTTAGATAGCAACTGGCCAGTTGGATTCTAAACCTGCTGGTAGCAGGTGCTCTGACTGTCTGACCCGTTAGGGATAAACATGCGCTTTGATGTACTGACCATATTCCCAGAAATGTTTACATCACTACTAGATAGTGGTGTGAATGGGCGCGCCCATAAAAAAGGGGCGTGGCAGTTGCATACATGGAATCCTCGCGACTTTACGCACGATACACATCGTACGGTGGATGATCGCCCTTATGGCGGCGGCCCCGGTATGGTGATGATGGCTGCGCCATTAGAGGCGGCATTGCATGATGTGCACTCTGAAAGGCAAGAACAGGGCGAGCCACAACGCGCTCCAGTGATCTTACTTAGCCCCATCGGCGAGGTGTTTCAGCAGCGCCATGCGCAAGAAATCGCTGATGCAGGGCAGGGTGCTATCTTTGTGTGTGGCCGTTACGAGGGCATAGATCAGCGTTTCATTGATAAATGCGTCACGCATCAATATTCACTTGGTGACTTCGTGTTGTCTGGTGGTGAGTTGGCGGCAGCTGTCATGATGGATAGCGTGGTGCGACTGCTGCCTGGTGTGCTTAATGATGAGCAGTCGGCAATGCAAGACTCTTTCCATCCTTCCTTGGATGGCTTGTTAGATAGCCCACATTACACGCGCCCTGAAAATTATGAGGGTGTGGCTGTTCCTGATGTATTGCTCTCAGGCAATCATAAGCACATAGAGCAATGGCGCAGAGAGCAGTCCTTACGCTTAAGTTTGCAGAACCGTCCGGATTTGTTGATTGCAGCGTGGAAGAATGGGGCACTTACTAAGAAGGATTTGGCGTTTTTGGCGACGCTGGGGGCGGTGCCTCCATTTGAGGGTTGAGCATCGGCTTTTATTTTGTTGTGTTCATAGTTGATGCAGGGGAGTCTTTCCGCAGACTCCCTCCGGTGTTGCTGATTCTGATAGGTTTACTTCCCACTCTTGTTGGAAACCGGTAGTTGCAACGTCTACTCTCCTCATGCACTCTCTCCTCGTATTTCTACTATAGAAATACGCACTTCTTTCAACAGCAATCACACTAAGAACCGTTGCATGCGACGAGCAGAAGGCGGATGGAAGTGTTTTTTATTTGGTTTACAAATTAAAAAATACTTTCGCAGCCTAGGCTATGGCAGATAGTCGTTGAGAACAGGCTTGGAGGGTTAGTGTTTATAACCACTACTACGCCTGATAAATACTTTCACACTGGCGCTAGCTTGTTTTTGGTTAGAATCTAACGCATTACTACAGAAGCGTTGAAACCAACGGAGCTTATCTGCATGTCACTACCAAATACCCTGTTTATTTCCACCCGCCAAGATGCTATTGCCCATGCTAAGGGCGAGCAGGTGACGGTCAATGATTTATACGAGTTCGGTGGCCTTACCGACTTGGATATCAGTATTTTGTTCTCCATCGCAGCAGATGAGGAATTTGATTTCGATCTGCATGAAATCCTACCTATGGACGAGGTGGAGGACTCTGAGGTGTTTGAGCTTCCGATGCGTCTTACTCAAGTATTGGCGACGAAAGATGCTGCAGATATTCCGGTATTGGCAAAAGAGTGGGCAGCTACAGAGGAGTTGCAGTGCGACCCGGCCGGGTTAATTCCTGTGGTGACAGCCTTGATTGATTTAAGCAAAAAAGTGGGTGCTCATCACCTTTATTTCACGGCTTAATCTCTTTCTAACTCTGGGCTGAAAATGGTGAGCATAGGGCTAGAGTTGTGGTTTGTTGGGTGCTGATTACGAATAATGGATGGTGGTGATGGATATTCCAGGTTTAGGTGCGGTAGAAAAGGATGAGGATACTGGCTGGTATTTCAGTGATCCCGTAGTGGTTGCTGTGCTGGGTGGTGATGAGTGCGAGGTTGTTCTCGAGGGCTACGATGAAGATGAGCGCAAAGAAGATTTTCATGCGGTTATCGCCAATTTCCTTGCGGCAAGCCCTGATGTTCTACGCGAAGCGGATGAGGCGCTTTTTCGCTACTACAAAGATTATGAAGAGTATTGGCTAGAAGAGGGTAATGAGCCTATAGCTACGGCTGAAGAGTTGTGGCAGCGGGTGTGGTTTGGATCTGAGCCTATGGTTTCGCGTGATGATCGTGGCGATAAGGCCATCTATGTATCGGTTGAGTGTGGCTGTGACTGGGAGGTGGAGCACGGCCTGCAGATAGTCTTTAAGAATGGGCTGCAGATTACGAAGCTTGGGCCATATGATGGTCATTTAACTAATGTTAGTGCATATGCGGACGATAGCCTTGATGGGGTGATCTATCGCTCCCATAAGTAAGCGGTATGATTTTGGGTTGGTTCAGGTAGGGCTCATCTATAAGAACGCTAAATGGGAAGGTTAGTCCTTTGTGTTGGCAGTAAAGAAAAACTCCCTTGGTCATAATAACCAAGGGAGTTTTTTGTGGCCAAGTAAGCGTATGAATGAGAGGGCTAGATTAGCCGTTCAAACGCGCCAACTGAGCTTGGATCTTCGCTTGTGTTTCGCTGAACTGGTTCAGGCGTTCACGCTCTTGCTCTACCACAGCAGCGGGTGCACGCTCTACAAAGCTGGCATTACCCAATTTGCTTTGCGCTTTAGTGATTTCACCGTTCAAGCGGTCTAGCTCTTTGGTCAAGCGCGCAGTTTCAGCGGCAACGTCAATTTCAACGTGCAGCATCAATTGCGTGGTGCCTACTACCTGAACAGGTGCGCCCAAGTCTGGCAATGTGGCGTGGATTTCCACTTTTTCCAGTTTAGCCAAAGCCTGCAAGTATGGGGTGTTGTGCTCTAACACTGCTGCGTCACCTTGTGCCAATAGCGGTACACGTTCGGCGGGTGATAGATTCATTTCACCGCGCAGGGCACGGATAGCATCTACTTGGGCTTTTAGTTCGGTAATGGCCTGTTCAGCAGCTTCATCCACCAAGTTCTGGTCAGCCACAGGATAGGGTTGCAGCGCGATGGTGCTGTCGTCACCGGCTTGGCGTACACCAGCCACCTCAGCTACTTTCTGCCACAGTTCTTCTGTGATGAATGGCATGATGGGGTGAATCAGGCGCAGTACGGACTCTAGTACGTGAATCAGCGTGCGGCGTGTGCCCAGTTGTTGTGCTGGGGTACCTTGCTGAATTTGTACTTTAGCCAGTTCCAAGTACCAGTCGCAGTACTCATCCCAAACAAAGTGGTACAGAGAGTTGGCAACGTTATCGAAACGGTATTCGCTAAAGCCGCGTTCTACATTACTGTGCAGGCGTTGAAGCAGGCTGCTGATCCAACGATCTGCAGTGGAAAACTCGGCAACTTCGGCGCCGTTCAGGCTGTGGCCTTCGGTGTTCATCAGCACAAAGCGTGTGGCGTTCCACAGCTTGTTGCAGAAGTTGCGGTAGCCTTCGCAGCGTTTCAGGTCAAAGTTGATGTTACGGCCCAGTGTGGCGTAAGCGGCCATCGTGAAACGCAGTGCATCAGTACCGTAGGCAGGGAAGCCGTCTGGGTAGTCTTTGCGGGTACGTTTCTCTATGCTTTGGGCTTGGCGTGGGTTCATCAAGCCTGTAGTGCGTTTGCCAATCAGGCTTTCTAGGTCAATGCCGTCGATGATGTCTACGGGGTCAATAGTATTGCCCTTGGACTTACTCATCTTCTTGCCTTCCATGTCACATACCAAGCCGTGTACGTATACCGAGTGGAAAGGTACTTGACCGGTCATGTGCATGGTCATCATGACCATACGCGCAACCCAGAAGAAAATAATATCAAAGCCTGTTACCAGTACGCTGGATGGCAGGTATTTTGCCAAATCAGGTGTTTGTTCTGGCCAGCCCAGATCGGTGAACGGTACCAATGCAGAGGAGAACCAGGTATCCAGTACGTCTTCATCACGGCGCAGAGGGCCTTGGATGCCAGCAGCTTCAGCTTTGGCTTTGGCTTCTTCTTCGCTACGGGCAACGACGATTTGGCCGTCTTTGCTGTACCATGCGGGAATCTGGTGACCCCACCACAATTGGCGAGAAATACACCAGTCTTGGATGTTGTTCAGCCACTGGTTGTAGGTGGTAGTCCAGTTTTCTGGGTAGAACTTAATGCGGCCGTCAGCAACGACTTCCAGCGCAACATCGGTAATGCTTTTACCGGGATGCAGGCTGTCGGCAGGTGCGGCTTTGCTCATGGCAACAAACCATTGGTCTGTCAGCATGGGTTCAATCACGGTGTTGGTACGGTCGCCGCGTGGCACCATTAGTTTGTGAGGTTTAACTTGTTGCAGCAAACCCATGCTGTCCAA
Source organism: Alcaligenaceae bacterium 429 (assembly GCA_004791645.1). Taxonomy (GTDB): domain Bacteria; phylum Pseudomonadota; class Gammaproteobacteria; order Burkholderiales; family Burkholderiaceae_B; genus Paenalcaligenes. Next base: position 17,671 of record SRSN01000015.1, on the reverse strand, counting down.
GTCGTACACAACTTTTTCGCGTGCAACGAAACGGTCCAAGCCTTGGTAAGCTTCGGGTGCGTTTTCGTTAACTTTGGCATCCAGCGTCAAGATGCTGATCATGTCCAAGCCGTGGCGTTGGCCTACGGCGTAGTCGTTGAAGTCATGTGCAGGCGTGACTTTCACAACGCCTGTACCGAATTCCATGTCTACGTAGTCATCAGCGATGATGGGGATTTCTCTACCCACCAACGGCAGTGTGACGGTTTGACCAATCAGGTGTTTGTAGCGCTCGTCTTCGGGGTGAACCATCACCGCTACGTCGCCCAGCATGGTTTCTGGGCGGGTAGTGGCAACCACTAAGTGAGTCAGGTCGCCAGAGGGTGTGCTCAGTGGGTAACGAATTTCCCACATGTGGCCATCTTCTTCCTCGCTCACTACTTCTAGGTCGGATACGGCTGTGCCTAGTACGGGGTCCCAGTTCACCAAACGTTTGCCGCGATAGATCAGGCCTTGTTCGTACAAGCGAACAAATACTTCGGCCACACCACGGGACATGTTGGAGTCCATGGTGAAATATTCACGGCCCCAGTCGCATGATGCGCCTAAACGACGGAACTGTTGGGTAATGGCATTACCGGATTTTTCTTTCCACTCCCAGACTTTTTCTACGAAATTTTCGCGGCCTAGGTCATGTCTGGAGATTTTTTGGGCGTCCAGTTGGCGTTCCACCACAATTTGTGTGGCGATACCTGCGTGGTCGGTGCCTGGAATGAAAGCGGTGTCATCGCCGCGCATGCGGTGGTAGCGAGTCAATCCATCCATGATGGTTTGGTTGAACGCGTGCCCCATGTGTAGCGTACCAGTGACGTTAGGTGGGGGAGACTGGATGACAAAGGCTTCGCTTTGGTGCCCGACTGCAGGGGCTACGTGCTGACCACCGGAGAAAAAACCACTTTTTTCCCAACGGGCGTACCAGCGAGATTCGATGTCGCTGGGCTCAAAACTTTTGGCTAATTGATCGGTATTGCTAGTTGTAGATGCGTTTGTCATTGTCTATACGAAAATTTTGCGGCTTGTCGTTGTATGAATGTAACGCAGACAAGTGCCTAAGAATCGGATGCTGAAGCAGTTATTTTATGATGCTGCGCTGCTTCGTGGGCATGCTAAAATGTCTGGTTGCCGTAAAAGCATTAAAAGTGATTGTTTTTATTGAAAAAAACAACGCTTTGATTTAAATGGCTGTTTTCCTTTCTCTAGGGAAATGGCTGGATTTTTGATTATTTGGAATTTTACATGGCTATTGAACGCACTCTGTCTATCATCAAACCTGACGCCGTTGCTAAAAACGTAGTAGGTCAAATCGTATCTCGCTTTGAAAACGCAGGTCTGAAAGTTGTAGCCGCTCGCATGGCTCACTTGTCCCGCGCTGAAGCTGAAGGTTTCTACGCTGTTCACAAAGCACGTCCTTTCTTCAACGACTTGGTTGAGTTCATGATTTCTGGCCCTGTATTCGTACAAGTGCTGGAAGGCGAAGGCGCAATCCTGAAAAACCGTGAATTGATGGGTGCTACTAACCCTAAAGAAGCTGCTGCTGGCACAATCCGTGCTGATTTCGCAGAAAGCATCGATGCTAACGCTGTTCACGGCTCTGATGCCCCTGAAACAGCTGCTGTTGAAATTGCTTATTTCTTCCCAGCTAGCCAGGTTTTCAGCCGTTAATTGCTGAGTATTGAAAGAATCGTGTCGGGTCCTATGTCTGAAGTCGTTACACCTATTAATCTGCTGGGGCACTCGCCCGAGCAGCTAAGCAACCTCGTGGCTCAATGGGGAGGGAAACCTTTCCGTGCACGGCAGTTACAGCGCTGGATACACCAGCGTGGCGTGTGTGACTTCGAACAGATGACGGACCTGGCACGGGACTTTCGTCAGCAGTTGGCAGAGCATTGCATCATTCAGGCCTCTGAGGTCGTGCATGAGCAACGCTCTGCGGATGGCACACGTAAGTGGCTATTTGATGTGGGGCAAAATAACTCCGTGGAAACGGTGTTTATTCCCGAAGACGATCGCGGTACCTTGTGTATTTCCAGTCAGGCTGGTTGTACGGTGGCGTGTCCGTTTTGCTCCACGGGATATCAGGGTTTTAACCGCAACCTTACCGCTGCGGAAATTATCGGGCAGTTATGGCACGCTAGACGTGCTGTGATGCAAGATTTAGAAAATGCTCGTATTGAAGGTGGTGCTACGCCACCGGATCGCGTCATCAGCAACGTTGTGATGATGGGTATGGGCGAGCCTTTGCTGAATTACAGCCAAGTGCTGATAGCGTTGCAGTTGATGCTGGACGATAACGCCTATGGCTTATCACGTCGCCGTGTCACGGTGTCCACATCGGGCGTAGTGCCGTTCATGGATAAACTGGCACAAGAGTGTCCAGTGGCCTTGGCGGTGTCTTTGCACGCGCCCAACGACGCATTGCGGGACCGCTTGGTACCGCTAAACAAGAAATATCCGCTTAAAGAATTGTTGGCAGCATGTAATCGCTACCTTGAGCGTGCTCCACGTGATTTCATCACGTTTGAGTACATCATGTTAGATGGGATTAATGATCTGGATGAGCATGCCGATCAGTTGTTGGCTATCTCTCGCGAAGTAAAGTGCAAGTTCAATTTGATTCCATTTAATCCTTTCCCACAGTCCGGGTTAAAGCGCTCCTCACATGCGCGTGTGCGTGAATTTGCACAGCGCTTGATGGAAGGGGGGGTAGTAACGACTGTGCGTAAGACCCGTGGCGATGATATTGATGCTGCCTGTGGCCAGTTGGCCGGTGATATTCGAGATCGCACGCGCATTGACCAGCGTATGCCGCAGCGCGCGCAGATCTTACTCAAGCAGGAGCCTTAATGAGTCTGATGACGTACGATTCGTCGTTGAATGCCGAAGCCGCTGCGCCGGCCGCACCTGAGATTACAGATGTGGGTGTTATGTTGCAGCAATTGCGTGAGCAGCGTGGGTTGTCTGTGAGTGATGTGTCGCGACGACTGAAGTATTCCGAAGCACAGTTGTGTTTGTTGGAGCAAGCGCAGTTCGACCAGTTACCTAAGGCTGCGGCCTTGCGCGGTATGGTGCGCAATTACGCTCGCTACTTAAAAGTAGATGAACATGCTGTGCTGGCCGTGTTAGATAAACAGGCGGGCACAGCTCCTAGACCTCCAGTACCTCGCAAGATCAAAGGTTCATGGGCTGGGGCAGATACACCTTTGTATGCCGAAGAACCACGTCAACGAGCATGGGGCTGGGGCCTGATTATTGCGTTGTTGCTCTTTGTGGCTGCTTTTTATGCGTTGGACCGGGGTTGGATTCCTGATTCCTGGCTGTTTTTTGACTGGTTGAAAGAACTGAAAAAATGACCTCTGCCGTTACCCCTTTTGCTCATCAAGCCCCATTGGCTGTAGGTGCACAGAGTAGACGTCAAACTCGTGCAGTACCTGTTACGTGGAACGATAAGCAGGTGGTGATTGGTGGTGGAGCGCCAGTTGTGGTGCAGTCCATGACCAATACGGATACTGCCCGTGCGATTGAAACCGCCATACAGGTCAAAGAGCTGGCGTTGGCTGGTTCTGAGATGGTGCGTATTACCGTGAACTCCCCAGAAGCAGCTCGTGAGGTGCCCGCTATCCGTGAGCAACTAGACCGTATGGGGATGAATGTACCGCTAGTGGGTGACTTTCACTTTAATGGTCATAAGCTGCTTACTGATTACCCAGAGTGTGCGCAAGCGCTCTCTAAGTACCGCATTAACCCAGGAAATATGGGCGGGGGTAAGCGTAGGGACGATAACTTTGCGCGCATGATCGAAGTTGCGTGCCGTTACGAAAAACCTGTGCGTATCGGTGTGAATTGGGGCAGTCTAGACCACGACCTCATGGCAAGAATGATGGACGATAACAATCGTCAATCTACACCATGGGAAGCACAAGCTGTGATGCGTGATGCGTTGGTGATTTCAGCAATCAGTAATGCGCGTAGAGCAGAAGAGTTAGGTCTGTCACCCAATGCAATCGTGTTGTCCTGCAAAGTGAGTCACGTACAAGATTTGATTACAGTCTACAAAGACTTGTCTCAGCGCTGTGATTACCCGCTGCATTTGGGGCTGACCGAAGCGGGTATGGGTAGCAAAGGTATCGTGGCTTCTACAGCTGCGCTATCGGTATTGTTACAGCAAGGCATAGGCGATACCATACGTATTTCGTTGACGCCCGAGCCGGGTGGCGACCGTAGTCGTGAAGTGGTAGTAGCACAAGAAATTTTACAAACCATGGGGCTGCGAGCCTTTGCTCCTATGGTAGTGGCCTGTCCTGGCTGTGGCCGTACAAGTAGTACGGTATTCCAGGAGTTGGCCGATGACATTCAGCGCTTCCTGCGTGAGCAGATGCCAGTTTGGCGCCAGCAGTACCCTGGCGTAGAAAGCATGAATGTGGCGGTTATGGGGTGCGTGGTCAACGGGCCAGGTGAAAGTCGCCATGCTGATATAGGCATTAGCTTGCCAGGTACGGGGGAAGTTCCTTCAGCGCCTGTGTATCTGGATGGTGAACGAGTAGTGACATTGAAGGGCGACACTATTGCCAAAGAGTTCCAAGGCATTGTGCTGGACTACGTTCAGCGTCGCTATGGTAATAAACAAGCGCAGCAATAATACTGTGCGGGTTCAATACAAAAAAGTAGAGTTATGACGCAGTCGTTTCAAAAGCTTCGTGCCTTAACAGGTATGAAAGACATTCTTCCCGATACCAGTTGGCAATGGGAACAGCTAGAAGAAACCGTACGCCAATGGTTGGCCAGTTATGGCTACCGCAATATGCGTACTCCAGTGCTGGAGCATACGCAGCTGTTTAGTCGTGGTATTGGCGAAGTAACCGATATCGTAGAAAAGGAAATGTATTCCTTTACCGACTCGTTAAATGGCGATTTGCTCACCATGCGCCCTGAGTTTACGGCGGGGATGGTGCGCGCCAGTATTGAACATAATTTGTTGTACGACCGTCCGCATCGCGTGTATGCGATGGGCCCAGTGTTTAGACACGAGCGCCCTCAGCGTGGTCGTTACCGTCAGTTCCATCAAATTGACGTAGAAGCCTTAGGTTTGCCGGGTCCTGATGTGGATGCTGAGCTGATCATCATGCTGAATCGTTTGTGGAAGATTCTGGGGCTGAAAGACATCCGTTTGGAAATCAACTCCTTGGGTCAGGCCGAAGAGCGTGCCGCCCACCGTGAGGCGTTGATTAGCTATCTGGAAGAGCACAAATCTATTCTGGATGAAGAAGCGCAACGACGCATGTACAGCAATCCTTTGCGTGTGCTGGATACTAAAAATCCAGCGATGCAGGAAATGGCCAACAATGCGCCTAAGTTATTTGATTACTTGGGTGAAGAGTCGTTGGCTCATTACCAAGGTGTATGTCAGCGCTTAGATGATGCAGGTATTGCCTACACACTAAACCCTCGTTTGGTACGTGGCCTGGATTACTACAATCTGACCGTATTCGAGTGGATTACTGATCGCTTAGGTGCTCAAGGCACTGTGTGTGGTGGTGGTAGATACGACGGCTTGATTCCTCTGCTGGGTGGTAAGCCTGCGCCAGCAGTGGGTTTTGCTATTGGTATGGAGCGTTTGCTTGATCTGTGTGAGCAAGAGGCTAACCAAACTGAACAAAGCGAATGTGATGTGTACATGGTGCACCAAGGTGATGCAGCACAACGTCAAGCTAGCTTATTAGCAGAGCAGTTGCGCGATGTGGGCTTGCGTGTGATTGTGCATGCTGGTTCTTCTGGTTTCAAATCGCAGTTCAAGCGTGCTGATGCAAGCGGCGCTTATGTGGCTGTTATTCTGGGTGAAAACGAATTAACGACTCGCACGGCAAGTGTGAAGTGGTTGCGTTTAGAAGATGAAGAAGCGCAGCAACAAAGCGTGGCATTCGATCAATTGGCAACGGTTTTAACAACGAAGGTATAAACACGACATGGCTTACGATCTGGAAGAACAGGAAAAGCTGGACGCGATTAAAGACTGGTGGACTCGCTACGGTACATTGTGCGTAGTTCTTGCCTTCGTAGTGTTGGCTGGTATCTTGGGCTGGCGTGGCTGGCAGTGGTATCAGACTCATCAGAATACGCAAGCCATGGGGTATTACGAAGCGCTAGAAGCTGCAAGCACCATGACGGGTGAAGAGGCTGATGCGCGTCTGGTTGCGGCGAGTGCGACATTGCGTTCGGACTTCCCTAAATCGGGTTATGCCAGCCGCGGCGCGTTGGTAGCGGCATGGGCGCTGCAAGAGCGTGGCAATGTTGATGGCGCACGTGAGCAACTAGAGTGGTTGGTTCAACAAGGTTCCGATCCTGCAATGAAAGCTGTGGCTAGACTGCGCTTGGCAGGTTTGTTGTTGGAGCAAAAGGATTTCGATGCGGCCTTGGCGCAGTTGGAGAATCCGCCTGCTGGTTTTGCTGGTTTGTATGCCGACCGTAAAGGCGACATATTGTTTGCACAAGATAAAGTGGCTGAAGCGCGCGCTGCATGGCAAGTGGCGTTGGGCTTGCTGAAAGGCGAAGCGGTTGAGCAGTTGGTACAACTGAAAATTGACGCGGTCGGGGAGCAACAATAATGGCTAAACATGTGTTTAAACGTTCAGTAGTTGCCATGGCAGTGGTGCTAGGCCTAGGCGTGTTAACAGCGTGCTCTAGTAGCAACCCACGCTTTGATCCTGTGCCGTTAACAGATTTTCAACCTGAAGTGCAGGCCAATGTGCGTTGGTCTACTTCTGTGGGCAGTGGCGGTGGCTATGGCTTTGCGCCAATGGTATTGGGCCCGAACGTCTATGCAGCAACCCCATCCGGTGCAGTTACTAAAGTTGATGTGACTACCGGCAGACCGGTCTGGAGTACTAACGTAGATAAGCGTTTAAGTGCTGGTGTAGGTGCTGATGGTCGTTTGGTAGTGGTAGCGGCAAACGATGGTACTGTGATTGCTCTGGATGATCAGGGGCAAGAACAATGGCGTGCTCAAGCTGCTAGCGAAGTAAACGTGCCACCAGCAGTAGGTTACGGCGTAGTTGTGGTGCGCAGCAGTGATTACCGTTTACAAGCGTTTGATGCGAGAAACGGTGAGCTGTTGTGGAGCGTTCAGCGCCCAGGACCTGCTTTGGCGTTGAAAACTAGCATCCAGATGGACATCGTAGATGGCATGCTGATTGCGGGTATGCCTAATGGTCGAGTGATGGCGGTTGATTTGGGTACAGGGGCCGTGCAGTGGGAAGGTACTGTAGCCGTATCCAAAGGCGCAACTGACCTAGAGCGTATTATTGACGTCGTTGGTTTGCCGTTGATTCGTGGCCCATTGTTGTGCGCAGCTGCCTACCAAGGCCGTATTGTGTGCTTCGATGTGTCCAAAGGCGGTGTGCCGGTATGGTCACGTGATTTCTCTACTAGTGTAGGGATAGGGGCAGACGATAGATTCGTTTATGCCGCAAATAGACATGATGTGCTGAGTGGGTTCAGCATGGCAGATGGTACGGCAATTTGGAGCCAAGAAGGTTTACGTAATCGTCGCTTGTCCGCGCCAGCAGTGGTGCCTGAGGCAGTGGTGGTGGGTGATTCTGAAGGCTACGTGCATTTGCTGTCCCGTTCTGATGGGCGCTTCCTAGGACGTGTAAGCGTCGGTGGTGGTGCAATTACTTCTCCGTTGGTGGGTACCGATCGTGGTGTGGTCGTGCAAACCGGCAACGGTAATTTATTATTGGTTGGTGTCAATTGAGCAAGATTGCTTTCAAGCCTGTAGTGACGCTGGTGGGGCGAGCCAACGTTGGTAAGTCAACGTTGTTTAATCGTCTTACACGTTCCCGCCAGGCGTTGGTGGCGGATTTCCCAGGGCTGACGCGCGATCGCCATTATGGCGAGGGCAGAATGGGATCACGTCCTTATTTGGTGGTGGATACAGGTGGTTTTGAGCCTGTGGCCAAAGAGGGTGTGGTGCGTGAAATGGCACGTCAAACACATCAGGCCATTATTGAGTCCGATGTGGTGATTTTCTTGGTTGATGCTCGCGAGGGTATTAATCGACTGGATTACGATATTGCCAATTTGCTGCGTCGCTCTGGTAGACCCGTTATTTTGGCGGTGAACAAGGCCGAAGGCATGCGCCATAGTGCTGCTGTGGCAGACTTCTTTGAGCTGGGTCTGGGTGAGGCGCGAATGATTTCTGCGTCGCACGGTGATGGGGTTATGGACCTTATCGAAACAGCCTTGCTGGAAGTGCCTGAGCCCGAGTTGGAACCAGAGGTCGAAGAAGAGTTCGATCCTGATGCGCCTGAAACAGAAATTAAGCACCGTATCAAGCTGGCGATTGTGGGTAGACCAAACGTAGGTAAGTCGACGTTCATCAACAGTTTGATGGGCGAAGAGCGTGTGATTGCGTTCGACATGCCAGGTACTACACGCGATGCTATCGAAATCGAATTCGAGCACGGTGGCGTGCCCTATACCTTGATTGATACAGCGGGTTTGCGACGCAAGGGTAAAGTGTTTGAAACCATCGAGAAGTTCTCGGTGATTAAAACCTTGCAAGCGATTGAGGCATGTAACGTTGTACTGTTGATGCTGGATGCGCAAACTGACATCTCGGATCAAGATGCTAGTATCGCCGGTTTTATTCAAGAAACTGGTAGAGCGCTGGTGATCGGGATCAACAAATGGGACGATCTAGACAGCTACAAGCGTGAGTGGGTGCAACGTGAGTTTGAGCGTAAATTGCACTTCCTGAACTTCGCTAAGATGCATACGATGTCGGCATTGAAAGGGCAGGGTATTCGTCCAATTATGAAGTCTGTGCGTGAGGCGCATGGTGCAGCGTTCCGACGTTTGTCTACACCAAAACTGACACGAGTCTTGCATGCAGCGGTAGAACAGCAACAACCGCCACGTAAAGGTATTTTCCGCCCCAAACTGCGCTATGCTCACCAAGGGGGGCAGAATCCTCCGTTGATCGTTATTCATGGTAGCGGTTTGGAAGGCGTGTCGGACTCTTACCGACGCTACCTTGAGGGACGTTTTCGTGAAGCTTTTGACTTACAGGGTACGCCATTGCGTATTGACCTGAAGTCATCACACAACCCTTATGTGCAGGATAAAAAGTGAGCCGTTTTTGGAGTGACCACGTTAATAGCTTGCAGCCTTATGTGCCAGGCGAGCAGCTTGCCATCGAAAATCTGATCAAGCTGAATACCAACGAGCATCCTTATGGGCCGTCGCCTAAAGCGATTGCTGCCATTAATCAGGCTGCTAATGATAGTCTGCGTCTGTATCCTAGTTACGATGCCAAAGGCTTGCGTCAAAGCATTGCGCGCCTACACCATCTGGATATGGGCAATGTGTTTGTTGGTAATGGCTCAGACGAAGTTCTGGCGCATATTTTCAGTGGTTTATTCCTGCGTGGCGGCCGTCCGTTGCTGTTACCTGACATCAGCTACAGTTTCTACCGTACGTACTGTCGTTACTATCAAGTGCCGTTTGAGATCGTGCCTCTGGCAGATGATTTCTCTATTCGCGTGGAAGACTACACAAAACCACGTGATGTGGCGCCAGCCGCTATTATTTTTGCGAACCCCAATGCGCCTACTAGCTTGGCGTTAGGGTTGGGCGATATAGAACGCATTGTCAAAGCCAATCCCGATACAGTGGTGGTGGTAGATGAGGCCTATGTGGATTTTGGCGGACAAAGCGCGTCTGGCCTGATTAAACAGTACCCCAATGTGGTGGTGGTGCAGACCTTATCCAAAGCCTATGCATTAGCGGGTTTGCGTGTGGGGTTTGCCTTGGCTAGCACGGAAATCGTAGCAGGCTTAGAGCGCATTAAAGACAGCTTTAACTCGTACCCATTGGATAGTCTTGCTTTGGCTGGTGCGCAAGCGGCTATTGATGACCAAGCGTACTTTAATGACGTGCGCAAGGCTGTGATGGATGCGCGTGATGAGTTAACAAAAGATTTGCAGGCTCTAGGTTTTACTGTGTTGCCGTCTGCTGCTAACTTCGTGTTTGCGACACATCCCGAGCACGATGCAGCGCATTTGCAACAAGAGTTAAAAAGACGCGGTATTTTGGTACGACATTTCTCACAAGATCGCATTCAGCAGTTTTTAAGGATTACAGTGGGAACTTTGGCGCAGTGCAAGCGTCTGACTCAAGAGCTAACATCTATACTGTAGAGCCACGTAGAGTAAGCATTTGTTAATATGCTATGGTTTGTAGGGTGCGCAACAGGGTGAAACCCTGTAAAGTATAGGTTTACAAGATTCAACCGAATAACAACACAATTGGAGTTTAGCCAATGAGCAATAAAGGGCAAATATTACAAGACCCATTTTTAAACGCCCTGCGTAAGGAACATATTCCTGTATCCATCTATCTGGTAAACGGCATTAAATTGCAGGGGCAAATTGAATCGTTTGACCAGTACGTAGTATTGCTTCGCAATACTGTGACTCAGATGGTTTACAAACATGCAATCTCCACTGTAGTTCCTGCTCGTCCCGTATCTCTGAAAGCGGATGACGACGCTGAATAAGTGTAGTGCCATCTTCCCAATACCCGCTTATCGCTATCGATGGGCGGGTATTTATTTTAGGGGTAGCCGATGAATACGCTGATTATCAGTGTGGACATGGGCGAACCAGATTATCAAGCTCATGCCGATGAGTTTGTCATGCTGGCTACTGGTGCAGGGGCGGTTATCGCCGATGTGGTAGTAGCTAAACGCAGCAAGCCTGATGCCGCCTATTTCATAGGTTCCGGCAAAGTTCAGGAAGCAGTACAGCTAGCCGATGCGCATGGGGTTGAACTGATTTTGTTCGACCATCCGTTAAGTCCTGCGCAGCAGCGTAACTTGGAACGCCAGTTCAACCGCCGCGTGGTAGATCGTGTGGCCTTGATTCTGGATATTTTTGCCTTACGAGCTCAAAGCCACGAAGGTAAATTGCAGGTAGAGCTGGCGCAGTTGCAGCACTTATCTACACGCCTAACCCGTCTGTGGACGCACTTGGAGCGTCAGCAAGGGGGTATAGGTATACGCGGGCCCGGTGAATCACAGCTTGAGCTGGATCGCCGAATGATTGGTGACAAAGTACGCAAATTGCGTGAGCGTTTAGAAAAGGTACAGCGTCAACGTGCCACTCAACGTCGCGCTAGATTGCGTAGCAATACCCTGACCGTTGCGCTGGTTGGCTACACCAACGCCGGTAAATCTACACTTTTCAATGCATTGACGCGCGCTAATGCGTATGCAGCCGATCAGCTTTTTGCCACGCTAGATCCTACAACCCGAAAAATTTGGATTGAAGGAACTGGTCAGGTGGTGGTGTCAGACACGGTTGGTTTTATTCGTGATTTGCCTCCAGCATTGATTGCTGCGTTCCGTGCTACGCTCGAAGAAACGGTGCATGCCGATTTGCTCTTACACGTTGTGGATGCATCCAGTCCTCAACGCGATGAACAAATACACGAAGTACATAAAGTACTGGAAGATATTGGGGCGGCACAGATACCTCGTGTGCTGGTCTATAACAAGATCGATCAAGCAGGTTTCGAACCTAGGATCGAGCGCGATGAACATGGTAAGATTTTGCGTGTCTTTGTCAGCGCCCTTGAGCGGGTTGGGCTAGACTACTTACGCGAAGCGATTGCCGAATCAGGTCAACTTTCAGAAAGTAATGCGTTTAATGTCCAGAATTTACAACTTGAATGATCCCGGTTGGGGACGTAACGGCGAGAAAAAAGGTGATCAACCTCCTCGTCGTCCTGAGTCCGGCCAAGAAGGTCCGCCAGATCTAGACGAAGTATGGCGCGATTTTAATAACCGCTTGGGTTCGGTTTTTGGTCGTAAGCAGCGTGGCGGCAATCAGCCTCCTAGTGGCGGTTCGGGTGGTAATGCACCTCGTATGCCTAAAGGCTCGCCAAAAATTTTCCTGGGTCTAGGGATTGCAGCAGTCGGCTTCTGGCTGGCTAGCGGTTTCATGATCGTGGAAGAGGGGCAGGTTGCTGTGGTGACTCGTTTCGGTCAGTACACCAAAACCTTGGGTCCTGGTTTGCAATGGCGCTGGCCTAGCCCCATTGAAGAACACCAAGACGTCAACGTAGCGCAATTGCGTACTATAGAATTGGGCTACCGTGGCAACTCCCGCAATAAAGTTCTGCCTGAGTCGCTGATGCTGACACAGGACGAAAGTATCGTGGATGTGCAGTTCGTGGTGCAGTACAGACTGCAACCCGGTGGTGCGCCTGATTACTTGTTTAATACTGTTGCGCCTGATGATTCCGTGCGCCAAGCAGCAGAAACAGCTATGCGTGAAGTCGTGGGTCGTACACCTATGGATTCCATCTTGTACTCGGGTCGTACTGTAGTAGCGCAAGATGTGCAGAAGTTGGCACAAAGTATTCTTGAACTGTACAAAACCGGTATAGAGATCAGTACTGTGGCGATCCAGAACGTGCAGCCTCCAGAGCAAGTTCAAGCCGCCTTTGACGATGCTGTGAAGGCAGGTCAAGACCGTGAACGTCTGATTAACGAAGGTAATGCGTACGCCAACAAGATTCTTCCTGAGGCACGTGGTCAAGTGTCCAGAATGATGGAAGAAGCAGAAGGTTATAAAGCACGTGTTATTGGTGATGCGCAGGGTGATTCCGCACGCTTTACCAGTGTAGAGAAAGAGTACGTTAAAGCACCTGGTGTGATGCGTGATCGACTCTACCTGACAACTATGCAGGAAATTCTGGAGCAAACAGCGAAGGTTATGGTGGACTTGCCTGCTGGCAGCAATATGTTGTATTTGCCGCTGGATAAGATCGCTAGCCAAGCAGCTAAAGCAAGCGCTACTGGCGCGGTTGGTAATGGTAGTGATGCGGCAGTGTCTGCGGCAGCGTCGGCAGCCACTACAACCAGTAAGCCCGTAGAAGCAGCGCGTCCTGCTGCAGCGGCTTCGCAAGGTGCTAATAGCTTGCCTAATAACCTTTACTCGCCTTATTCCCGCTAGGAGATCACAATGCATCGTTTGTTTCCAGCATTGATCGCCTTGGCCATCGCCCTGGCGGTATTGCTATCCTCCGTTTTTATCGTACGCGAACGTGATTTGGCGTTGGTGTTTGCGCTGGGGGAAGTGAAAGAGTCTATTTCCAAACCAGGTTTGTATTTCAAACTGCCGCCGCCATTCCAGAATGTAGTGTTCTTGGATAAGCGTTTGCAGACTATTGAAAACAAAGAGCCTGAGCGTATTCAGACAGCAGAAAAGAAAAACCTGCTGATTGATTACTACGTGAAATGGCGTATTTCTGACCCACGTCAGTACTACGTAACATTTGGCGCGTCGGACCGTGGTGCGGTAGAGCGTTTGCAAGCGCAGATTCGCGACGCGCTGAACGCGGCAGTTAACGTACGTACAGTAAAAGACGTGGTGGCTTCAGAGCGTGATGAAATCATGCGTGAAGTGTTAAACGCTGTGGCTGCACGTGCTCGTCCATTTGGTGTGGAAGTCATTGACGTACGTTTGACACGTATTGGCTTCGTGCCAGAGATTTCTGAGTCTGTGTACCGACGTATGGAAGCTGAGCGTAAGCAAGAGGCTAACCGTTTGCGTGCAACCGGTATGGCAGAAAGCGAACGTATTCGTGCGCAAGCAGATCGTACTCGTGAAGAAATGTTGGCAGAGGCTTATGCGAAGTCTCAGGCTATACGCGGTGATGGTGATGCGGAAGCTGCTGGTGTGTATGCATCGGCATATGGCAAAAATCCTGAGTTCTACCGTTTCTACCGTAGCTTGGAAGCTTACCGTAACGCCTTCAGTTCTGAGAACGACGTACTTGTTATCAGTCCTGATACGGAATTCTTTAACTTCTGGTCTCAGAGCAAGGATTCCCGTTAAACCACAATTGGTATAGACGGGCTTGCCACAGCAAGGCAAGTTTCGTTTATACTAACGTGTAAGTTATTACACCATTTCGCAGGCGACTTGGAGGGCTTACGCCCCAAGTCGCCTTTTTGTTGTTTGTGTATTGATTGACTACGCCGTACGAGTCTTAGACATGTCAAATTGGTTGTTACCCGAAAGTCTGGCTGATATTCTGCCTGCAGAAGCTCGACGCATCGAGGAACTACGTAGAAAGCTGCTTGATCTGTATCGCACCTACGGGTTCGAACTGGTTATGCCCCCCTTAGTAGAGTACCTGGAGTCCTTACAGGCCGTTTCAGGTACCAAATTAAACTTGCGAACCAATAAGTTGGTGGACCAGTTGTCTGGTCGCACCATGGGTGTGCGCGCTGATATGACGCCGCAAGTAGCTCGAGTGGATGCTCACTTGCTGAACAGGGAAGGGGTGACACGTCTGTGTTATTGTGGTCCTGTATTGCATGCGCGTCCTACCGGCTTGATGGCTGATCGTGAACTGCTGCAAATTGGTGCAGAGGTGTTCGGTTGTGCTGGGGTGGAAGCGGATATTGAAATTATTCGCTTGGCTCTGGCCAGTGTTGCCGCCGCAGGTGTGCAAGGCGCTAGACTGGATTTGAACTTTCCTGGTATTGGTCAGACGCTGATCAACCAAGATCCGGCGCTGGTTCCATATTCCGCTGAAATTTTTGATCTGTTAAGCACCAAAGATATGCCTGGTATCCAAGAGTTGGGTAGCAGGGTAGAAGGGTGCAATCCTGCTGTGATTGAGCACTTGCTGGTCTTAACCGGCTTGTACGGTGAGGTAGATGCTACCTTGGCAGCAGCACGTAAAAAATTACCGGCATTGCCCGAGATTGTTGCCGCCTTGAATGGCTTGGAGGTGCTGGTTGCAGCGCTGCCTGGTCAGGCGCTGGCAATGGACTTGGCCGATATGGCAGGTAGTTATGGTTATCACACTGGCGCGGTATTTTCTGTGTATGCACCGGGTTGGCACGATGCGCTAGTACGTGGTGGGCGTTATGACGGCGTAGGTAAAGTCTACGGTCGTTCGCGTCCGGCAACCGGGTTCAGTCTGGATTTACGCAAACTGTCGGGTGGGTTAACGCCTGCTACGGCAACGCAAGCTATACGTGCCCCATGGGGTTTAGATGAGGCATTGCTGGAGGCCATTTCGGCATTGCGTGAATCAGGACAGATCGTAATACAGATGTTTCCAGATCAAGCTCCGACTCAAGATGAATTCATCTTTGACAGAGAGCTGGTTTGCGAAGCGGATCAGTGGCACTTAAGGGCGATTTCTGCATAAATATGCAAGTTCGCGTGGTTTTTGGTGGTTGAGCGGCATAACCGTTCCTATTTTACTAAGTACGTAACATGAGCAAGAATATTGTAGTCATCGGCACGCAGTGGGGTGATGAAGGTAAGGGCAAGATCGTTGATTGGCTTGCCGAATCTGCCCAAGGCGTTGTACGTTTTCAAGGTGGTCACAATGCGGGTCACACGCTTTGGATCAATGGACAAAAAACGGTATTGCGTTTGATTCCCTCTGGGATCATGCATAGCCACGTCACTTGCTATATTGGCAATGGCGTAGTGCTGTCACCGGAAGCTTTGCTGGCAGAAATTGCCGAGCTAGAAGCCGCAGGTTTGAATGTGCGTGATCGTTTGCAAATCTCGCAAGCCTGCCCGTTGATTCTGCCTTACCACATCGCTGTGGATCAGGCGCGTGAACGCCGCAAAGGTGATGCCAAGATTGGCACTACCGGCCGTGGTATTGGGCCTGCTTACGAAGATAAAGTGGCTCGCCGTGCATTGCGCGTGCAAGATCTGTTTGATCTGGTTAAGTTTGAAGAAAAGCTCAAAGAAATTCTGGAATACCACAACTTTGTGTTGACCCAGTATTTGGGCGCAGAGGCTGTATCTATAGAGCAAGTGATGGAGCAAGTACGCACGTACAGCGAAGCACTGAAGCCTATGGTGGCTGACGTATCCAACAACTTGTACGTTGCTAAGAAAGAAGGGCAGAAGCTGTTGTTCGAAGGTGCGCAAGGTGCGTTGCTGGATATTGATCACGGTACTTACCCCTTCGTTACTAGCAGCAACTGCTTGGCAGGCGCAGCATCAGCTGGTGCTGGCGTTGGTCCGCAGCAGTTGGAATACGTATTGGGTATTGCGAAGTGCTACACCACGCGTGTGGGTTCTGGTCCATTCCCTACCGAGCTGTTTGATGAGGTGGGTACACGCATGGCTACCGTTGGTAAAGAGTTCGGTTCCGTAACGGGTCGTGCCCGTCGTTGCGGTTGGTTTGATGGCGCTGCTATGAAACGTTCCGTGATGATCAATGGTATTACCGGTCTGTGCATGACCAAATTGGACGTGTTGGATGGTTTGGAAACACTGAAAATTGGTGTGGGTTACCGTTACAACGGTGAATTCCTGGATGTGCTGCCATACGGTGCTGATGCGGTAGCGGGTGCGGAGCCTGTGCTGGAAGAAATGCCAGGTTGGTCTGAGTCCACTGTTGGTGTGACTGAGTACGACAAATTGCCAGTAAACGCTCGTCGTTACCTAGAGCGTATTGCTGAAATTTGCGATGTACCTATCGATATGGTGTCTACAGGTCCAGATCGTCGTGAAACGATTGTTCTGCGTGACCCGTTCACTAACTAAGTTTAGTTAGGTATTAAAAACGCACAAGGCGGCTATTTTTAGCCGCCTTGTGCGTTTTTATCATCATGAGGGCAGTGATTGCATCTGTGTAGATGATTTTCAGGCGTAGGCAGTGATATGATTCTACTTTGTTTGTCAGTCAGGAATTTTTATGAGTTTGCCCCCAAACACCGATAGTGATCTTTGGATAAGTTGGGATGAGTATCACCGTCTGATAGAACGTCTGGCATTAACCATTCATGAGTCCGGCTGGAAGTTTGACAAGATTGTCTGCTTGGCTCGTGGTGGTATGCGAGTGGGCGATATCATTTCTCGTATTTACGATGTACCTCTAGGTATCCTAGCAACTAGCAGCTACCGAGAAGCAGCTGGTACCCAACAAGGGGCTTTGGATATTGCGCAGTTCATTACCATTACCCGTGGTACGCTGGACGGTAATGTATTATTGCTGGATGATATGGTTGATACAGGCATGACCTTCAAGCGTGTGCGCGATCACCTACGTCAGCAATTCCCAGCCATCAATGAATTACGTACTGGTGTGTTGTGGTGGAAAGGGCACTCAACTGTAGAGCCTGATTACCACGTGGATCACCTGCCTACGAACCCTTGGATTCATCAGCCATTTGAGGATTACGATAGCATTCGTCCTCATCAGCTAGAGCCTTGGATTCGTAAAGGTCGTAGCAGTAACTAATAGCCGAGGCTAATACCACGCAGAATTACGGCATATGTGAGTTTTAAGCGGCTCATGTCTTTATTGTCGTAGGGTTTCGTGGTATTCTACAAGGCTACCCCGTATGCCTTTTGCGGTCTGAAACAAAAGGGCTGGGCAAAGCATGGTAGCTTGGATGTAAGTGGTTTTATTTGCATCTGACGTCGCTGATACGTGTCATATGTTGTGGTCTGGATCATAATGTAGTGCGACTGCAACGTATGTTTTTGCCCTAGTGGCCTTTTTGTTCAGGCAGAAAGTGCTTTTGATTGATTTACTAACTGAATTTAGAACTACATGTCTATTGTTCGCCTAAAAGAGAACG
>SRSN01000159.1 GCA_004791645.1 Alcaligenaceae bacterium 429 | reverse complement strand
GTTTCTACTAAGAGCCAGCACTGATACATAGAGATGCTGAAATAGAAAGGCTGTATTCATCGCACGCTGTGGATGAGCCTTGGTTCTTGTGAATCCTGCAGCATAAACATGCTACCTATCAGCAGCTACCCAAGCAAAGGCCGTGGCAAGCGATGAAGGGAAGGCGGAGGGAAGTGTTTTTTTATTTGGTGTACAAATTAAAAAATACTTTCGCAGCCTAAGGCTACAGCTGCCAGTCTTTGATTAGCGGGCTTCTTATCCTCACTATTGATAACCCATCTAAGCTATAAGCTGTTGGCATGGGAATCACCCAGAAGCCCACTGCCTTGATAGTAAGCAAGTATTACAAACTTCAAATGGTCTACAGTGTAAGTAGAAGCTCGTTACTGAGCTGGCGCTACACGGGCGCTAGATGTTGTCATGAATGTGGGGCATGATGACAGTCACTATCCAATACCCTTTCTAGGAGAGTCTTATGGGACGCGTAGCAGAAAAAGTAGCATTGGTAACTGGGGGCGCTTTAGGCATTGGTCGTGCAACGGCCGAACTGCTGGCTCGTGAAGGTGCGAAGGTCGTGGTCACGGATGTGAAGCAAAAAGAAGGCGAGGAAGTGGTTGCACGTATTAAGGCGCAAGGTGGCGAGGCCATTTTTGTGCAGCACGATGCGTCCAGCGAAGATCAGTGGAAAGCGGCAATTGATGCCTCTTTCAAAGCCTTTGGTAAGTTGAACATTGTGGTGAATAACGCGGGTATTGCGTTGGGTAAAACAGTGGAAGACACGACCTTGGCTGAGTGGCGCAAAGTACAGGAAATTAACTTAGATGGCGTGTTTCTAGGTACTAAATACGGTATTGAGGCGCTACGCAAAAGTGGCGGCGGATCTATTGTGAATTTGTCCTCTATTGAAGGCTTGGTGGGGGATCCTGGTTTGGCAGCGTATAACGCGAGTAAGGGCGGCGTACGTATCTTCACCAAATCAGCAGCTCTGCATTGCGCACAAGCGGGTTATGGCATCCGCATTAACTCGGTACACCCTGGTTATATCTGGACACCGATGGTGGAAGGGTTAGCTGAAAGTGAGCAAACCGAGAAATACCAACGGTTGGTCAGTTTGCACCCTATTGGGCATTTGGGCGAGGCTGATGATATTGCGTACGGGATTTTGTATTTGGCCTCAGATGAGTCCAAATTTATGACCGGTTCAGAGCTGGTGATTGATGGCGGCTATACCGCGCAATAATCGAGTAAAGCTTAACGCTCTGTAACTTTCTGATGTGTGTGCAGGGGGATTGTGGCATGATTTGTCGCAATCCCACCTTTCTTAAGGAGTTTTCATCATGATACGCAAACCTTTATCGGCCATGCTGTGTACAGCAGCGCTAGTTGCTGGTCCTGTTGTCTTTTCTGAAGCAGCGCATGCGTGTACCCGTTTGGTGTATCACGGTGCAGACAATCAGATTGTGACCGCGCGCTCCATGGACTGGAAAACATCCATTGATACTAACTTGTGGATTTTTCCTCAAGGTATGAAGCGTTCTGGCGAGGCAGGTGAGAACTCGTTGGAATGGACATCTAAGTACGGTAGTGTGATTGCATCGGGCTACGATATTTCTACGACTGACGGTTTGAATGAAGCAGGTCTGTCAGCCAGCGTGCTGTGGTTGGTAGAGTCTGAATACCCTGTGCGTGATGAAGGCAAGCCGGGTCTGACTATTGCTGCATGGGCGCAGTATGTACTGGATAACTTTGCGACAGTGTCTGAAGCGGTGGCAGAGCTAGAAAAAGAGCCATTCACCCTGATTACCGATAACGTGCCAGGGGAGCAACGATTGGCGACATTACACTTGGCTATCTCTGATGCCAGTGGTGATAGCGCTATTGTGGAATACATTGATGGCAAACAGCATATCCATCACAGCCCTGAATACCAAGTGATGACTAACTCGCCTACCTATGACAAGCAGTTGGCGATGAATGAGTACTGGGAGCAAATTAGTGGCACAGTAATGTTGCCGGGTACCAATCGTTCAGCAGACCGTTTTGCACGCGCCTCGTTTTACGTGAATGCTATCCCTAAAACCACTAATCAGCGTGAAACTATCGCTAGTGTGTTTAGCGTGATTCGTAACGTGTCGGTGCCTTATGGCATTACTACACCGGATCAACCTAACATCTCGTCTACGCGTTGGCGTACTGTGGCAGACCAAAAACGTCTGCATTATTTCTTTGAATCGGCCCTTACTCCCAATACTTTCTGGGTAGACCTGAGTAAGTTCGATTTGTCTGAAAAAACCGGCAAAGTCTTGAAGCTGGAACTGGGTCCAGACCAGACTACAATTTACTCTGGCATGGTGAATGCTGAGTTCAAAGAAAGTAAGCCGTTTCAATTTTTAGGCGTATAAGCCTGTTGTGGTTAGGCCCCATGCGTGCGTGGGGCCGTTCAATACCCCTATGGTGTGGTGTAGAATCATGGCTTTTGCGCCCCTATCGCCATGCAACCCACTACATCTACTCAGGTTGACGATACGCAGCTTGTGTACGGCCCGTACGATAAGCCCCGTCCTTGGATCAGTTTTTTCGCTGCACTCCAACACTTATTAGCCATCATTGTGCCCATTGTGACGCCCGGTCTGCTGATTTGTCAGGCATTGGGTGTGTCGGCACACGATACTAACTTGATCTTGTCCATGTCCTTGGTGATCTCCGGGATTGCGACCTATGTGCAAAGCAAACGTTTCGGACCATTTGGTGCGGGCTTACTGATTGTGCAGGGTACAAGTTTCAACTTTGTAGGCCCGTTGATTGCAGGTGGAGCGTTGATGGTGAAGCAGGGCACACCTGTGGAAACCGTGATGGCGACCATCTTTGGTGTAGTGATCGCCGGCTCGTTTATTGAGATTGGTGTATCGCGCATACTGCCAGTGATTCGTAAGCTCATTACCCCATTGGTAACGGGTACGGTAGTGCTGCTGATTGGCTTGACGCTGATTAAAGTGGGTATTATCAGCATGGGCGGTGGTTACAGTGCGATGGGTAATGGTAGCTTTGCGAGTGGCGAAAACTTGCTACTGTCGTGCTCAGTGCTGGTGATCATCATTGTGTTGAACCGTATTCCGGTGGTGTGGGTACGTAGTGCAGCCATTGTGATTGCGTTGGCTGTTGGTTATGCCATGGCCGCCTACTTGGGCCGTTTAGATTTCAGTGGTTTAGAAAAAGCAGCTACTTTCCAAGTTCCTGTGCCACTGCACTTTGGTTTGGATTTTTCATGGGGATTGTTCATTCCCATGATTGTGATTTATCTGGTGACTTCCTTGGAAGCCATTGGTGATGTGACAGCGACCAGTAAGATCTCCCAAGAGCCTGTAGAAGGCCCTGTATGGATGCAGCGCATTAAGGGTGGTGTATTGGTGAACGGTGTGAACTCGCTGTTGGCTGGCATTTTCAACACATTCCCAAGCTCTGTGTTTGCACAGAATAACGGCGTGATTCAGCTAACTGGCGTGGCCAGCCGTCACGTAGGTATTTGGATTGCCGGTATGTTGGTGATTCTGGGCTTGTTCCCTGTGGTGTCGGGTGTGCTGCAAGCCGTACCGGAGCCTGTGTTGGGTGGTGCGGTGATGGTGATGTTTGGTGCTGTAGCGGCTTCAGGGATCAACATTCTGGCTGGTACCACCTTGGATCGTCGATCTTTGTTGATTATTGCGGTATCTCTAGGTCTGGGCTTGGGTGTATCGGAAGTACCGGAATTGTTGGCAAATGTGCCAGAAGGCGTACGTAATGTATTGGGTTCTGGTGTGGCCACAGGCGGTATTTGTGCGCTGTTGATGAATTGGTTCTTGCCAGATCGCACTCAGAAAGCGGCGTAAACCTATAGCGTAGCTATAACGGTTGTTAATGATAAAAACACCCCAAACGTGATGATTCGTTTGGGGTGTTTTTTGTATCTGCTAGTCAGAGTATGCGTATGGTGCTGATTAGCCTGTGAGTTGAGAGGCAACCAATCGCTTAAATGGTTGTAGCGCATCAGCGGCTTTAAGCACTGTTTTGCGCAAGAAACGAGCCGGTGCCAGATCGTTGGTGTATAGCGCAATCACCATGTTTGTAGCGGCGTACAAAGGTAAGCTACTGCGCCTGTGGGCATGTGTGTAGCTTTGTAGCAGCTCAGCAGAGGCAATGTCTTTACCTTGTTGGAAGGCTGTGATCACGCGTTCGCTAAGGTGCTTGACGCTGAGTGCGCCTAGGTTGAAGCCATGAGCGGTAACAGGGTGCATACCAACAGCGGCATCACCAATCAGGGCGAAACGAGGGTTATGGAAACGGAAGGCATAAGCGCCCACTAGTGGGTACACATTGCGTTCGCTGATGCGTTGCATGGAGCCCAATTGATACTCATAGCGTTGGCTAATGTCTTGATCAAAGGCCTCATCATCCAGACGCTGCAATGCCTGCATCGCATGGTGGGGTAGGGTGAGTACCACAGAGGCTTGTTGACCGTTTAACGGTAGTAAGGCTCGTGTTTGACCATAGCCAAACCATTCCCAAGCCACATGATCGTGTGGGACTTCATGTTTGACCCTGAACACCATCATGCTCTTACCGTAGTCGTGCATTTGGGCGGGAATGCCTTGGGCTCTACGGGTTTCAGAGAAACGGCTGTCGGCGGCGACGAGTAAACGGCTGCTAATCGTACGGCCATCCTCTAGCTCTACCTCAGCACCGTGTGAGTGCGTGCGTGTATGACGTATTTGTATGCTATCTAAAATGTGTACACGTTCTTGTGTAGCGCATTGTGTGAATGCGGCCTGGCGAATCAAGTGATTAGGGATGAGCCAGCCCAACTGTGATTGCTTGCCCAGATCAGGCCCTATGTTCATACCTTTGAGTGCATGCCCATCCAAGACTTTCGCATGACGTAAATCGGATACTTCTTCAGCAGGAAAATGCTCCCATAGTCCCCAGTCTTGCAACAAGCGTTGAGATTCGTGGGTTAGTGCAATTTCACGGCCGTCAAATGCGGGTTCAGCCAGCGCTTTGCGCGGCTGTCGTTCCAGTACTACCACGTTCATGCCTGCGCGAGCCAGTGTGTAGGCCAAGCACAATCCTGTCGGCCCTGCCCCGACAATGGTTACGTCTACGTTCATGTCACCATACCTTTATAGTGTGAAGTCAGTCTCAGCCATTCTAGGGGGTAGGGCGTGTCGTGGCTTTGATCTGCGCTAAGAGATGTGGGAACGGAGATTGGGACAGCAGGGAGTGCTACGGCCATGCCGTGTTGGTGATGATGGACGACAAGAAACAAAGGCGTTACCAAGATAATCCTTGATAACGCCTTGTGTTGAGCCTTTGGGTAAAGGAGCGATGCCTGTTACACCTGTGCGCACTGCACCTGTGAAACTTGGCTTTCGGGTGGTACGTCGCGTGTCAGCCAGACGTTACCGCCAATGACGGAACCGCGACCAATGGTGACGCGACCCAGAATGGTAGCTCCGGCGTAAATCACCACATCGTCTTCTACTATAGGGTGGCGTGGATTGCCTTTGACTAAGGACCCATCGTCGGACACTGGGAAGCGTTTAGCACCTAGCGTGACCTGCTGATACAGACGTACATTACGGCCAATAATGGCGGTTTCACCAATGACCACACCTGTACCGTGATCAATAAAGAAGCTTTCTGCAATTTGCGCACCGGGGTGTATATCTATACCGGTTTGCGAGTGAGCAATCTCAGTAATTAACCGCGCCAGCAACGGCACACCGCGTTTGTACAATGGGTGCGCGATACGGTGGGCAATAATGGCGGTCACACCGGGGTAGCACAACAGCACTTCGGAGGTGCTGCCTGCTGCGGGGTCACCCTGATAGGCGGCACGAATGTCACTGACTAACAATGCACGTACGGCAGGCAATTCGGCAGCGAATTCGCGTGTAATGGCAATGGCCTCTTGTTCTATGCTGTCGTCATCACAGTTCTCACGGCCTGGCACAAAACAGAGTGCGCGTCGCACTTGTTCTACCAAGATGGCCAGCGTGGAGCTGAGGGTAGTGCCTACGTAGTAATCGATGGTTTCAGCCGTAAGATCGGCGTGACCGTAGTGTGTAGGAAACATCGCGGCCGATAAACCTTTGATGATGCCTTGCACGGCTTCACGGGAGGGAAGCTCGCGGACACGACCCAAATAACGAATCTTATGGGTGACTTCTCTAGACTCACGCAATGCCGCCACAATGTTCTCAACTCCCCAATGAGAGTGGGCAAGGCTGGCACGCTGAGCGGGGTTGGATCTGGAGTTCATATACATACCTAAAATGACATGTGTATATTATGTGTCTTGTGCACTCATTCAGGAAGCCCCCCATGTTCGAAGATGCAGAAACCGATCCTTGTTTAAGCAAAGAAGAGGCGCAGCAGCGCATTGCTGAATTACGTACCGCCTTGCAGCATCAGCAGTATCGCCGTCTGCATGAACAACAACAAAGCTTGCTGATCGTGGTGGCAGGTATAGATGGGGCCGGTAAGGGTAGTGCCATTAACCAGTTAAATACTTGGCTAGATCCTAGGTATGTGCATACCTTAGCCTACGGTAAGCTGACGTCCGGAGAGGCAATGCGTCCGGCTATGTGGCGGTATTGGCGTGATTTACCTGCCAAGGGTAGTATAGGACTGGTGTTTGGCTCATGGTACGCCTCATTGCTGAGTGAGGCTGTACGTAAGCGCCCAGATCACGACAAAATTATGTTGTATGCCACATTGATCAACCGTTTTGAAGCCATGTTGGCAGCAGAAAATGTACAGGTGGTGAAGCTGTGGTATCACTTGTCCAAGCAGGCACAACATGAGCGTACCCAGCGTTTATTAGCAGACCCTGCTACGGCCTGGCGGGTAACCAAAGCTGATCTGAAGGTGCAGAAGAAGTTTGAACGTTTACGCCATGCCGCACAAACCACGCTAGAACTCACCACGCGTAGCTACGCACCGTGGGTAATTGTGCCCAGCGCTGATGACAATTTACGTGCAGTGCGCACCGCTGAGGTCGTGTTGCATGCATTACAACAGCCACTGGGGCAAGCTATCCATTTGGATGAGGCACCCGCACTGCCGATGGCAGCGCACAAAGCCAGCTTGCGCGGGGTGGATTACCGCACGCAACTGAAAAAAGATAACTATGCGGAGCAACTCAGCCACTGGCAAGGGCGATTAGCGCAAGTGGTGCGTAGTGATAGCTTTAAAAAACGCTCTTTAGTATTGGCGTTTGAGGGCCAAGATGCTGCGGGTAAAGGGGGCGCGATACGTCGTGTCACGGAGGCCTTAGATGTGCGTGCTTATGCAGTGCATCCTATTGCAGCACCTTCAACTGAGGAGTTGGCTCGTCCGTATTTATGGCGATTCTGGCGCTCGTTGCCTCGTCATGGGCATGCAGCCATTTTTGACCGTTCTTGGTATGGGCGAGTGTTGGTAGAGCGGGTAGAAAAGTTGACCAGTCCTACACGCTGGCGTCAGGCATATGACGAAATTAATAGCTTTGAGTCGCAAATGGTGGCCAATGGCACGGTAGTGATTAAGTTCTGGCTGGCCGTATCCAAAGGGGAGCAGTTGCGTCGCTTCCAAGAGCGCGAAGAGTCTCCTTTTAAGCAATTCAAGATTACCGAGGAAGACTGGCGCAATCGCAAAAAGTGGTTGGCTTACCATACTGCTACTGAAGATATGCTGAAACACACCAATACCATGCTGGCACCGTGGTATGTGATTCCTGCAGACGACAAACGTTACGCGCGTGTAGAGGTACTGAAACACATTGTGTTAACGCTAGAAGGCTTGGATAAGCAAGAGGTTTTGTATAGTGAGCCGCCGGTTCCACAACAGAGTAGTGAGATACTGTAAAAGATTGATTAGTAATTGGTAAGAAGGCTGTCATTGTCCTGCAGAATGCATCGTTATAAATAGAGATAGTTTATTTTCACCATTTTTGATCAATGACATAAATTATGTTGAATACTGAAAATCATTTACATCAGAAAAGAACATTACCAGAATGAATTTACTAGACTTGGTAGGGTATGTAGGATGGAAGTAAGTATATAGG
>SRSN01000158.1 GCA_004791645.1 Alcaligenaceae bacterium 429 | reverse complement strand
TGACTGCAAGACTTGGCTTAGCCATGTAGTCTCTAAGTACAGCGCCAATAAAATACAGCGCCCCTCACCGCTAGGCGTATGCTCGTAGGCATGCGGCTCCCACGCATTTATCAACACCACACTATCTTTAGTCAGAGGCTGACTGCGCCCTTTCACCAGAAACGAACTATCCACACCACTGACTTTAATCAGGGCGTGGCAGTGATGGTGAGCGTGAGTGACCAGCGGTTTGCTCATATCAAGCAACGAGACGCGGCCAAAGGCTCCTTGGAAGATTTTGATTGCCGTAGACATGGTGTCGAGTTGGCTACACCCTCAGCGAAGAGTCTTTCAGCAGGTGGGTAGCACCTGCTGAATCTTGAGTCCTGATTTTATCATTTACTTCAAGCACACAAGGTGTCTGGCGTATTCTCTTTTACCCTGATACTTTAGCCAACGGCTCTGCTTTAGCTGGCTTTTCGCTCATCACCTTATCAGCAAGTAATGACGCTAATACACCAAAGACTAATGCCCAAAATGGTGCACTAATACTTAGCAAGTTAAGTGAGCTCATCCCCACAACGAAGGCCACAAAAGAACCTACTTGATTCCCAAGCTTAGGCCCAAACGCCCCCTGTAAGGCACTCAACAATACGCCTATCATTGCCAAGCCAGCGACCACCCCAATCAATGCTTTGGGTAAGGCCATTACTACAGGAACCGCTAACCCGGCAACTAAGCCAAAGGCACCAAACAAAATACCGTTCACCACCGTGGCGCCATAGCGTTTATCTTTATCTTCACCCGCTTGCTCTGAGGAACAAATCGCTGTCATTGGGCCGGCAATATTGGCATTATGACCACCCATCATGCCAGCCAAAATCCCGCCTACGCCACTCACTATAGTCATGGCATTAATAGGCGGCTTATAGCCCTCTGCCATCAACACACCAATCGCCTGAGCATTCTCGGCACCAATGACCAATGCCGCTAATGGCACAGCGATGCCAAAAAAAGCGCCCACCGTGAATACAGGAGCGGTGAACTCTGGCATGACGAACGCCAATGTGGATGCCCCTTCTTGCAAACCACCGGTCGCAAATGTAGCGATCAGCCCCACCACTAATGCAGCTAAAACTGGTGGTACTTTTCTAGTCAGACGTCCTGTGATAAAAAAAGCAATCACGGCTAGCCCTGCAATCAATGGCGCAGCGCGTACAGCCTCTACAGCGGCAATGCCAAAACGGATCATGGCGCCTGCAATCATGGCCATTACGATGGGCATAGGAACCCAACGCATGATCTTTCCTATCACGCCGGTAATGCCTAAGATCAACACCAAGACCCCGGCCATAATGAACGCCCCCACCGCTTCTTGATAAGAAAAGCTAGCAAAAGCGGCCACCATAATGGCTGCCCCGGGTATGGAATAGGCCCCCGTAATAGGCATGCGATAACGTATGCCCATAAACAAACTGATAATGCCACCCAACAAATAAATGGCCAGCAACCATGCAACCGTTTGTCCATTGGTTAACTGACCGGCCTGTGCCGCACCTATCACAATCAAGGCGGGCCCAGAACATCCGAAAATGGCTGCTACTAAACCTGCACTGAACGAGTTTAAGTTCAAGGCAGAGGGCAACGCTTTTAACCCTGATAGCCAACCTGGGGCTACTGGATCATTGTGGGTACTATTTTTTGCTGTCCCAACTGTTTGGCTGTCCATGCTTGTCTCCTGAAAGCCGTATATTTTTTGTTTTCATTATTTCAGGCATCGAAAGGACTTAGCCCTATCGATGCCTTCCCTGTTATTTCCCAATGAAATGTGCAGGGCGTTTTGCGTGGAATGCTTCTACTCCCTCGCGGAAGTCTGCCGAACTACGTAGGCGACTGTAGCAATGCCCTTCAAGTTCAATGGCTGCACTTAACGAGGCATCTTCACTGTCGTTTAACAACTTCTTCGCTGTGCGCTGAGCCAACGGAGAGAACTTCACTAACTCAGCAACTAACTTGTCTGTAGCCGCTTCTAACTGATCATCGGCCACACACTCTACTACCAGACCCCAGTCATATGCCTGTGGCCCTGGAATACGACGTGAACGCATCACGATATCTTTAGTACGCCCAACACCCACCATTTTTTGCAATCGAGCAGAACCGCCGGAACCTGGGATTTGACCAAGCTTCTGCTCAGGTAATGCGTACTCTGACGTAGTGGTAGCGATACGGAAATCGCAGGCCAACGACAGTTCAAAACCTACACCAAAACAGTAACCACGATTTGCTGCAATCACAGGTTTGGTGCAACGCTCAGGGGCAGCTACATTCCATGCGAGCTTAGATACATGCTCTGGAGAGGCCTCTAAAAACCCACGTATATCGCCACCACTAGAAAAGTGCTCACCTTCAGCGCGCAGCACAATCACTTGCACATCATCATTCGTATCTAGCGCTTCAAACACCAGACGTAACTGCTCACGTTGCAACATGGAAATGATGTTGAAAGGTGGACGTCCTAACACGATGTCTGCACGTTTTTTCTCGGGGTAAATTTCTACCGTAAAACCATCTAGGTTATCTAACAATGTTTGTGCAGGGTGCGTAATATGACTCATTTTTTCTATCCTTAATAGATCTCAATTTGTGGCATGAAGCGAAGACTCTGTACTGGTCTCAAGGTCGTATTCCCCTGAAACCAGCTTACGTCTCAAAATTTTTCCAACCGGTGATTTAGGCAAAGCAGCAACAAACACGTACTCGCGTGGTCGTTTGAAATTGGCAAGGTCTGTAGAGCGACAATACAGGTCTAGCTCTTCGGCACTGACCGCCGCTTGGCGCTTCACAAAGGCTACGACCTTATGCCCCCAACGCTCATCTTTCACACCGGCAACCGCAACCTCATCTACTGCTGGGTGCAGTGAAATGACAGACTCGATTTCAACTGGCGAGATGTTTTCTCCACCACTAATGATCATGTCGTCCACCCGGCCACTTACGAACAGTTCACCATCTCTGTCCACGTAACCAATATCACCCGTGAAGTACCAACTGCCATTCAACGACTTGGCATCTGCATCGGGACGGTTCCAATATCCCTCGAACGCCTCATCACCATCTAAGTGGGCAATGATTTGTCCCTCTTCTAAGGCCTGCACCACATCGTTTGGATCCGTGCTTCCTAGCTTGACCACGCGCAATCTACAGTTCAGCCCAGCTCTACCACTAGAGCCTGCCTTCTGCTGTGCTTTCTGATTGATTGCCATGGTGTAAACCTCTGAACTGCCGTAGTGGTTCACAAACAAGGACGGGGCAAAGGCTTTATCTATTTTTCTCAGTAACGCCTCTGACATAGGGGCACCCGCAAACCCCAACTTACGTACCTGACTAATATCCGTTGCCGCAAAGGCTGGGTGCGACAGCAAATCGTGATAGAGCGTAGGCACCAAATACAAGTTAGTGATGCCTTCAGACTCAATCAAGGAAAGCGCTTGGCTTACATCGAATTTGGGCATGCAAACAAAGCAACCATCAATCAATGCCATCGCTAATAGAGAACGCACGCCCATGGTGTGATACAGGGGCATCACGCCTAATGTGCACTCACCATTGGCATACAAATTTTGTGCCACATGCGCCAAAGCGGCCGCACGCTCGTGTCTATGCCTACGTGGCACGCCTTTGGGTTTGCCTGTGGTACCCGACGTATACAACATCAATGAGTAGTCATTAGCATTGGCACGAGACACTGCATCTATAGGGGCGGCATTAAGCAAATCTTCAAAACGCTCTCCACTCAGTTCGCACACATCACCTACCGTTACTCTCACTATGTCTGCCGAAACCCGCAACTCACGCATAGCCTCAAGACATGAATCATCATGAATCAGTAATTTGGCTTGTGAGTCAGCAATGCAGTATTCGATATCTTCAGCTTTAGAGCGCCAATTCAGCGGTGTAATAATGACGCCCAAAAGCTGACACGCCCAATGCACCGTCGCCATTTCCCAGCGATTCTGCATGATTACGACAATATGATCGCCATGCTGCACGCCTAGCTTTTCAAGACCACCTGCTACGGCTCTAATCTTGTCAAACCACTGCAAGTACGTCAGACGCTGTCCATCTGCGACTACAGCAAGCGCGTTGGGGCTACGCTCCACACTCTGTATAAAAGTGCTTCCTAAATCAAGCATTCGAAGTCTCCGTTTTCTCTGCTTTTAATTGATCGGCAACATCCAGGATCGCCGCTACTATCGGTGTGTAACCGGTACATCTACACAGGTGGCCTGATAACATGTCCCGAACCTCTTCTTCACTGGGTTGTGGGAAACGCTGTAAGAAATCAACGCTAGACATCAAAATCCCTGCTGTACAAAACCCGCATTGCAGGGCATGGTGTTTTTTGAATGCTTGCTGCAACGCACTCAAGGTGTCGCTGTCATCAGCCAAGCCTTCTACCGTGCAGACATCACGCCCCTCTACTTGGCGCGCAAAGCACAAACAAGAACGTACTGCCACACCATCAATCTGCACCGTACAGGCCCCACACACACCATGCTCACACCCCACGTGCGTACCAGTTGCTCCTAGCTCGTGACGAATAAAGTCTGATAACAACGTACGATCTTCTGCATAGCCTCTACGGGCCACCCCATTGAGCCTCAGCTCTACTACATGCTTGTTATGTTGTGATGCCGACATGAGCTAGCCCTCTTTTCGTGAACAACGAGATATCGCCGTCTCTATAGTTTTCTGTCCTAACACACGTACTAAATGACGCCGATAAGCTGCTGACGCATGTTGGTCATCCTGCGCTTGAAGCTCCCAAGCCAAGTCATTCAAATACTGCGAAAAGTGGGCTTGCTGACTACGTAGCCATTGCACTACCACCGGTTTATCGGCAACGCCCCCTATTCCTAGGCGTATATACTCAGGCCCCGCTTCAACAGCACACGCCACAATGGCAAAATCCCCTCGGCGTAACGCAAACTCATCAAAGGCATACCCATGCCCATCCTTTGCAACGGGGAAACGTACTTCAGTCACCATCTCGTTATTTTTCTTAGCAGTCGTCAGCATCCCTTGCTGAAAATCAGCAGCATGTAGCTCTCGGCTACCTCTTCGAGAACGCAACACAACCTGACCGCCTAATGTGGCAAGGCATAATGGCAACTCCGCACTAGGGTCGGCATGGGCGATAGAACCCGCTACCGTTCCCCTATTACGAATCTGATAATGCGAGATAAACGGTATAGCTTCTGCTAGCAAGGGTGACACTACCGACAAATCGGACCAATGCTGCAATTGCGCTTGGGTAGTGCTAGCTCCTATGCACAGCATGTTTTTGTCTTGTCGTATGTAGTTCAGCTCTTGGCAATGAGAGATATCTAACAGATATGTAGGTTGCGCTAAACGCATGTTCAGCAAAATTACCAGCGACTGCCCACCCGCCAATATGCGAGCATTCTCACCGGCCTCGTGTAACCACTCTAGGGCTTGGACAGTGGACTCCACACGCTTATATTCAAAGGCTTGTGGCTTCATTTTCTTATCCTCAACCAACGTTTCAAACGAGACCAAAAGCCACCCGATTTCTGCGCCACTTCGCCGCCGGATGCCTGACGACCAAGCTGCTCAAACAATTGCCCCAACACCATGCGAGCAGCCCCCTCTAGCATGCGCCCGCCTACAGCAGCTACCTTCCCTTGCACTTCCGCAGCATAGTGATAGCTCATCAACGTACCGTGCTCATTCGCCTCTAGAACAATGTCGCCTCCACCTTCTGCACCACCTAGCGACGACACTCCAGTTCCTTGCAAATGCAATGAATGTGGTCGTTGGATATTGGAAAGCGCGATAGTCGCTTCATATCTGGCTTTAATCATCCCTATACTGATCGTGACATCCGCACGGTATTTGTTTTCGCCTATACGCTGCAACTCACGACAACCAGGAATCACGGCGGCTAAAGCAACAGGGTCTAAAAGCACATCAAATACCTGTTCAGGCGAAGCAGAAATTTGCGTACTGCCGGAGGCAGACAGCGCGTGACCTTTACCTGTTTTTTTCGCTGCCTTTTGTACCTGTACCGCCCCAGAAGGCTCGGGGTCGTCAAAACCAATGATCTCTAACACTTTGTTAGGCGTTAACGGTAGACGTATATCCAGCTCACCATGTGACGGGCTTAAGGCATCGGCCACTGCATTGGCAATGCACACGGGCGTGCTCATGTTGTTACCTTCGCCCAAGCCCTTAGCACCCAGAGGCGTAAACGGACTAGGCGTTTCTAAGTGCACGATGACTGGCTCAGGCACCTCATAGCTAGTAGGCACTAAGTAATCAGCAAAGGTACCTGATTGAAAACCACCATCATCGCCATACCTAAACTCTTCCAACAGCGCTGCCCCTAGGCCCTGAGCAAACGCACCTCGGATTTGCCCATCCGCCATCGCAGGGTTCAGTAGAGTCCCCGCATCATGCGCCGTAACGTATTTATCGATACGTACACGGCCCGTTTGCTTGTCAATTTCTACAGCGCAAATATCAAATGCAAAACCGTAGGCCGCTGAGGTATTCACCCTATCGTCTTCGGATGGTGCCTCTAAGGTTTCGGGTGTCCAAAATTCCGTGATGCGCATGGCGGGTGTCATGCCCTCGGGCAATTCCGCAGGCGACCAATGCGCACTGCTTGCCAACCTAGCAAATGGAATAGTGGTAGTGGGATTACTTTCTTGGAATACATAACCAGCTTCAAACCTGACCTCATCCACACCACAGTGCAATTGCGGTGCGGCAATAGCGGCTAGTTTGTTCCGTAATTTATTCGCGGCAATGTGTACGGTGCCAGCTACGGCTCCCGCAAAACGACTGGAGTAATTACCGGCGGCAACCGACCACGCATCTTTGCTGGTATCAAAATCAATATTGACGTTAATGTCTTTAGGTTGTAACCCAAACACGTCCGCCGCCACCTGCGCGCACACAGTGACATGACCTTGCCCTGCTGGAGCTGAGGCAATAATCACGGTCACACCACCCAGCAAATCTATGCTCACTGTGGCAGATGCAATACCCCCATTTTTTGGGCCTGCTTTGGCACGCTGCTCGGGCGTCAACGCAATCGTGATATAGCCCATGTTAGAAATAGAGGGTTCTACAATGGCGGCATAGCCTATGCCATATAGCTTACCTTCCGCTCTGGCTTGATCCCGTCGTTGTAGTAGCTCCTTCAGCCCGCCCTCTTCAATCGCCGCTTTCATGGCTCGCGGATAATCCCCCGAGTCCAATAAAGCACCTGCTGCAGCACGATAAGGAAAGGCTTCTGGCTGAATAAAATTACGTTCGTATATGGATAACGGATCTACCTTTAGATACTGTGCAATACGGTGAACCATTCGTTCTAAGGCGAAGTACACCTGCGGGCCACCAAAGCCTCGCACTAGGCCCGAAGGCATCTTATTGGTGACCACCACGCGATTACGTACTTGCAGATCAGCAATGTGATACGCCCCAGTTAATAGGCCATGCATACGATAAAACGTTGCTGGCTCTGGCGCTCGCAAATAAGCTCCCACATCATCAAGCTGATCTAGGTCTATGGCATTAATTTTTCCATCGCTATCAAATGCAGCCCGAATCGTCGCCTTACGGCCATTTGCTGCTGTTGCTGCACTAAGATGCTCTAGCCTGTCTTCAACCCACTTAACCGGAGCTCCACCCACTTTTCTTGAGGCTAAGCACATCAACACAACGGCGGTAAACACCGCTTGTTTCACGCCAAAGCTCCCGCCAGAGTCTGGTGCGGAACGGTGACGTAATCTATTTCCTGGTACTTTAAGCGCCAACGACATCACCGCATGCATGGAGAAAGGCCCCATGAAGTTTGAGCACACATCGTAGCCTTCATCACCTGGCAAGTGCTCCGCGATGACAACCCCACACTCAATAGGCGTACAGGAGTTTCTCGGGTACTCAATCTCTAGCGATAAGCTGTGCTTGCTCTCCTCAAACCTTGCTTGAGGGTTGCCATATACAAACGAGCGGTCATGCAATACATTGCTTTCAACAGCCTCGTGCAAAATAGTAGCCTCTGTGGAGATAGCTGTA
>SRSN01000157.1 GCA_004791645.1 Alcaligenaceae bacterium 429 | reverse complement strand
AAAGCCAACATCGCTGTTGCTGATATCGAGAACCTGATTGTGTGGGGCAACCACTCCCCAACCATGTACCCAGATATCCGCTTTGCTACCGTTAACGGTGAATCGTTGGAACAAAAAATCAACGACCAAGAATGGAACCGTGACACCTTTATTCCTAAAGTGGGTAAACGTGGCGCCGCCATTATTGAAGCGCGTGGCCTGTCCTCCGCTGCTTCCGCTGCTAACGCTGCAATTGACCACGTACGCGACTGGGTACTGGGCAGCAATGGCAAATGGGTAACAATGGGCGTACCTTCTGATGGCTCCTACGGCATTCCTGAAGGCATCATCTACGGTGTACCAGTGACAACAGCAAACGGCGAATACACACGTGTTGCCGGTTTGGAAATCGATGCATTCTCTCGTGAACGCATGGACTTCACTCTGAACGAGTTGCTGGAAGAGCGCGACGGCGTGAAAGACTTACTGGCGTAAGACTTTAGAACAAGGCCTGCTATATGCAGGCCTTGTTTTTATGTATGCTAGCTACACCAAGCACACTTTTCTCTACCCCATAGCAACAGGATTACCAACACTCATTTAGAAACATTTTCCGGAGAAGTTCATGCACACCCTCGCTTCTACTGGCTCGCTGTTTCGCCACCCCCGCAGCAACAACGCTTCGTCTTACTCCCCGGCTACTTCTAGCCCCCTTACTGCATTTAGTTCGCACCACCTTTTACTCACCTGCCCCATTTTTTCTGCCTGCAGGTTTCTTGATTCCGCACTGTCACCCACCCGACTTATTGCGCTCAGCACTCATCGCCTGAGCAACGCTATAACACGCCCTTGTTTTTCGTAGCAACGCGCATGACGCATGAGCACAGCCTCTAGTCATCACACACGAAATGGCGCACTAGAGTTTTACAGTCACCCTTACCATTTTTGCGCCCAAAGCCCCTGCTGCTGTTTACACCTATCACGGCACCAGAACACGATGATCAACCTTATGCACAACATGAGGCGTTGGCTCGTGTATAGGCAATCACACCTTTGAATGTCCACGTTACAACAACCAAGCAGTTCAAAAGGAGACAAACATGGCAACAACACGACGCACCGCATCCAAAAGATCAGCAAAAGCGACGGAGCCCATCACAACGGCCGCACCTACCCCTAAACCCAAAAAGTCGGTTGCACTATCTGGCATTGTTGCCGGCGACACCGCACTTTGCACGGTAGGCCGTAGCGGTAATGATTTGCACTATAGAGGCTACGATATTTTGGATATCGCACACACCTGCGAATTCGAAGAGATTGCCCACCTACTCATTCACGGTAAGCTGCCTACGCGCCCTGAGCTCAAGGCTTATAAAGACAAGCTACGCCGCTTGCGTGGTTTACCTGCTGCGCTAGTCACAGTACTGGAGACCCTGCCGCCCGCGAGTCACCCCATGGATGTGATGCGCACAGCGGTCTCGGTATTAGGGTGTGTATTACCCGAAAAAGATGACCACAACCTGCCAGACGCCCGCGATATTGCTGATCACCTGATCGCCAATCTAGGCTCTGCCCTGCTCTACTGGTATCACTTCAGTCATAACGGTTGCTCTATCACGCTACAGACTGATGACGACAGCATAGGCGGACACTTTCTGCATTTACTGCACGGCCAAAAACCCTCAGACGACTGGGTACGTGCCATGCACACCTCGCTGATTTTGTATGCCGAGCATGAGTTTAATGCCTCCACCTTTACCAGTCGTGTGATTGCCAGCACCGGTTCAGACATGTACTCCGCCATCACAGGCGCTATTGGTGCGCTGCGCGGCCCCAAACATGGTGGCGCTAACGAAGTGGCGTTCGAAATTCAGAAACGCTACAGCAACCCTGACGAGGCAGAAGCCGATATACGTAGGCGCGTGGAAAACAAAGAAGTAATTATTGGTTTTGGGCATCCGGTGTACACCGTTGCTGACCCACGCAACCAAATCATCAAAGAAGTGGCATACAAACTGTCCAAAAAGCAAAACAGCACAAAAATGTATGACATTGCCGAACGCTTAGAAACGGTGATGTGGGATGCCAAAAAGATGTTCCCCAACTTGGACTGGTTCTCGGCTGTGTCCTACCACATGATGGGCGTACCCACCGCCATGTTCACTCCGTTGTTTGTACTCGCTCGTACCGCAGGATGGGCCGCACACATCATAGAACAACGCATTGATAACAAAATCATTCGCCCCACAGCCAATTATGTAGGCCCTGAAGACCTGAAATTCGTCCCTATTAACCGTCGCACCTAACTCTGGAGCCGCTTGTTATGTCTGCACCCATTTCCAACATTCGCCCCGAGGCGGATCAGGTTTTAGTCGATATTGCCGATTACGTTCTGAATTACGAGATCAAGAGCACGCTAGCTTACGAGACAGCACGCAACTGCCTAATGGATACCTTAGGTTGCGGGTTAGAGTCTTTAGAATACCCCGCTTGCCGAAAACTATTAGGGCCTATTGTTCCCGGCACTATTGTTCCTAATGGCGCTAAAGTGCCTGGCACTCAGTTTCAACTTGACCCCGTGCAAGCTGCTTTCAACATAGGCGCCATGATACGTTGGCTGGATTTCAACGACACATGGCTGGCCGCTGAATGGGGACACCCGTCTGACAACCTAGGCGGGATTCTGGCTACTGCTGATTGGCTATCACGCAATGCCGTAGCCGTAGGCAAACCAGCGCTTACTATGCGTGATGTTTTAACAGCCATGATCAAAGCCCACGAGATTCAGGGCTGCATCGCGCTAGAGAACTCGTTTAACAAAGTAGGCTTAGATCACGTTGTTTTGGTCAAAGTAGCCTCCACTGCCGTAGTCGCCCACATGCTGGGACTAAACCGTGATGAAATCATCAATGCACTGTCATTAGCATGGGTAGACGGCCAAAGCCTGCGTACCTACCGGCACTCACCCAATACTGGCAGCCGAAAAAGCTGGGCAGCAGGCGATGCCACCAGTCGTGCGGTGCGTTTAGCCTTAATCGCCAAAACGGGTGAAATGGGCTACCCCTCTGTGCTGTCTGCCAAAACCTGGGGCTTTTACGACGTGTTATTCAAAGGCAAGCCCTTCGCCTTCCAACGCCCTTATGGCAGCTATGTGATGGAAAACGTGCTGTTTAAGATTTCCTTTCCTGCTGAGTTCCACTCACAAACAGCGGTGGAATGCGCCATGAGCATACACAAGCAGTTA
This sequence comes from Alcaligenaceae bacterium 429, assembly GCA_004791645.1. GTDB lineage: Bacteria > Pseudomonadota > Gammaproteobacteria > Burkholderiales > Burkholderiaceae_B > Paenalcaligenes. The sequence continues at coordinate 4,914 of SRSN01000157.1, read as the reverse complement.
AAAGCACTAGGGAAAACCGCAGAAGATATCAAGAAAATCACCATACGTACCCATGAGGCGTGCATACGCATTATCGACAAAAAGGGGCCGCTTAATAACCCTGCTGACCGCGATCACTGCATACAGTACATGGTTGCTGTGCCGATTTTATTTGGCAGACTCACCGCTGCTGACTACGAGGATCACATCGCTAGCGACCCACGCATTGACACCCTGCGCGACAAAATGGTTTGCATTGAGGATCACGCCTTTACTGCGGATTACCATGATCCCGAAAAACGCTCTATCGCCAATGCCTTAACCGTTGAGTTTAACGATGGTAGCAAACTGGATGAAATCGTCTGCGAATACCCCATTGGGCATAAGCGTCGCCGAGCTGATGGCATACCTTTACTGGAAGCAAAATTCCGCACCAACTTAGCGCGCATTTTTCCTAGCAAGCAACAACAGCGAATTTTGGAGGTATCACTGGACCAAAAAGCACTAGAAAACATGCCCGTACATGAGTACGTAGACATGTATGTGATTTAAGGCCTACGTAAAGGTCTGAAAATAGTCGGCGTTACGAGACCTATCTTTTCCTCGTAACGCCTTATTTTCTATAGCGATACGCCATAGAAAACTCATCTAGAATCACTACAAAACGTTACCACTTCTACTGCGCTACGCTGCTGTTACAACAGCCATGTTACAGTCGTCAAACCACTGACTTTTTCCCTGCATCAACATGCGTAATGTCACTCATAACACCGCCGAACAACGTTTCGAAATTTTAGAAGATTCGTATCTGTGCACGCTTGAATATCAGCTACGGGATAACACTCTGACCATTACACACACAGTTGTCCCTCGTGCTGTTGGTGGCAAAGGCATCGCCGGCGAATTAGTGAAAGCCGCGCTGAATTACGCCCGAGAGCAACAGCTACGCGTTATACCGCAATGCAGTTATGCCGCGGTTTATGTACAGCGCCACCCTGAATACCAAGATCTTGTGTTGTAAAGCAAACAAGCGCATATCAGAAGTCTTATGTCTTATATAAGACCATTGCGTTGAACCCTGCTTCCACCTACAATAGAGGCATTACAAGCCTCTTGTCCCACCCTTTACTTAAATAGGCCTGCAACATGCTGGATTCTTATCGCCAACACGTTGCCGAACGCGCCGCGTTGGGCATCCCCCCACTGCCGCTAACGGCACAACAAACTGCTGATCTGATCGAACTGATCAAAAACCCTCCTGCTGGCCAGGAAGAATTTTTGCTGGACTTGATCACCCACCGCGTACCAGCGGGTGTGGACGATGCCGCTAAAGTTAAAGCCTCTTACCTTGCAGCCGTTGCATTTGGCTCCGAAAGCAACCCGCTTTTCGATCGCAAACGCGCCTGTGAGCTGCTGGGCACCATGCTGGGTGGCTACAACATTGCTCCATTGCTGCAATTGCTGGATGACGCCGAACTGGCTCCTACCGCAGCTGAAGCACTGAAACACACATTGCTGATGTTCGACGCTTTCCACGACGTGAAAGAAAAAGCCGACAAAGGCAACAAATTTGCTCAAGAAGTGCTACAGAGCTGGGCTGACGCTGAGTGGTTCACTAGCCGCCCTGAAGTGCCTGAAAGCATGACAGTGACAGTATTCAAAGTCACTGGCGAAACCAACACTGACGACTTGTCTCCTGCACCTGATGCTTGGAGCCGTCCTGATATTCCTCTGCATGCATTGGCCATGCTGAAAAACCCACGTCCAGGTATTACTCCTGACGAGCCAGGTAAAGTGGGCCCCATCCAGTTCTTGGAGTCCTTGAAAGAAAAAGGTCATCAGATCGCTTACGTGGGTGACGTAGTTGGTACAGGTTCTTCCCGTAAATCGGCTACGAACTCCGTACTGTGGTTCACAGGCGATGACATCCCATTCGTTCCTAACAAACGCTTTGGTGGCGTATGTTTGGGCAGCAAAATTGCACCTATCTTCTACAACACCATGGAAGATGCTGGCGCGCTGCCTATCGAGTTGGACGTTTCCAAAATGGAAATGGGCGATGTAGTTGAACTGCGTCCTTACGAAGGTAAAGCCTTGAAAAACGGTGAAGTTATCGCCGAATTCAAAGTGAAATCCGACGTATTGTTTGACGAAGTACGTGCAGGTGGTCGTATTCCTCTGATCATCGGTCGTGGTCTGACTACACGTGCTCGTGAAGCACTGGGCTTGCCAGCAACTGATTTGTTCCGTCTGCCACAAGCTCCTGTAGACAGCGGCAAAGGTTTCTCCTTGGCACAGAAAATGGTTGGTCGCGCATGCGGTCTGCCAGAAAACCAAGGTATTCGTCCAGGTACATACTGCGAACCTCGCATGACTACCGTTGGTAGCCAAGATACAACAGGCCCAATGACTCGTGACGAGCTGAAAGATTTGGCTTGCTTGGGCTTCTCTGCTGACTTGGTGATGCAGTCCTTCTGCCACACAGCCGCTTACCCAAAACCTGTTGACGTAAAAACTCACCACGAATTGCCTGATTTCATCAGCACACGTGGCGGTGTATCTCTGCGTCCAGGTGATGGTGTGATTCACTCGTGGTTGAACCGTATGTTGCTGCCTGACACCGTTGGTACAGGTGGTGACTCCCACACACGTTTCCCTATCGGTATCAGCTTCCCAGCAGGTTCCGGTCTGGTAGCGTTCGCGGCAGCCACAGGTGTAATGCCTTTGGATATGCCTGAGTCCGTATTGGTACGTTTCAGCGGCAAAATGCAGCCTGGCGTGACACTGCGTGACTTGGTTAACGCCATTCCTTTCTACGCCATCAAGCAAGGCCTGTTGACAGTAGAAAAAGCCGGCAAGATCAATATTTTCTCTGGCCGTATTCTGGAAATCGAAGGTTTGCCTAACCTGAAAGTTGAGCAAGCATTTGAATTGTCCGATGCATCCGCTGAGCGCTCCGCTGCAGCATGTACCGTACGTCTAGACAAAGAGCCTATCATCGAATACCTGAACAGCAACATCACACTGTTGAAGTGGATGATTGCTAACGGTTACGAAGATGAGCGCACATTGGCCCGTCGTATCCAGAACATGGAAAGCTGGTTGGCTAACCCTGAATTGATGGAACCTGATGCAGACGCTGAATACGCAGCTGTGATCGACATCAACATGTCCGAAATTCACGAGCCTATCGTTGCTTGCCCTAACGATCCTGATGATGTGAAAACACTGTCAGACGTATCCGGCACAGCCATTGATGAAGTGTTTATCGGTAGCTGCATGACCAACATTGGTCACTTCCGTGCTGCGTCCAAATTATTGGAAGGCAAACGTGACATCCCTACCCGTCTGTGGATTGCGCCTCCTACCAAAATGGATCAGGCTCAGTTGACAGAAGAAGGCCACTATGGCGTTCTGGGTACGGCTGGTGCTCGTATGGAAATGCCAGGTTGCTCGCTGTGTATGGGTAACCAAGCTCAAGTACGTGAAGGTGCAACAGTAATGTCCACCAGTACACGTAACTTCCCTAACCGTTTGGGTAAAAACTCCAACGTGTTCTTGGGTTCTGCTGAGCTGGCCGCTGTATGTTCCCGTCTGGGCCGCATTCCTTCCCGTGAGGAATACTTGGCTGATATGGGTATCTTGGAAAAAGACAGCGACAAGATCTACCATTACTTGAACTTCGACCAAATCGAAGAGTACAAGGAAATTGCTGACTCCGTCGGCATTTAAGCAACACACTTGCTCTAAAGTGTACAGAGGGGCTGCATTTATGCAGCCCCTCTGTTTGTGTTCTGTCACAAGACAGCCTACACGCACTACTTCAAGGGTAAACTGATTCTATTGTTACCGGTCTCATACTTTTGGCATGCATCCATCCTTGTTACCTGACTATCAGCATCTGCATTCACATGCCCAACGCTTGTTGCAGTGTGCGGATGCACTCAGCCACTCTGTGTCCAAGGTAGAAGACTCCTACTGGGAACACATGGCCGAACAATGCATAGAAACACTGCTGCTTTCTGACGAAAGCTCTATTATTGAACAGCTGTTTCAATACCTGAATGAGCACCAGCTAACTGAGCATTTGGAAATCATCGCCAGCCTGCTTGAGGGTTGCAGCGAATCCATCTCGCTAGAAGATGCCCAAGGGCAGCGCTACGATGCACTGCTCATCAGCATCCCTATTACGGCATGGACTCGCTACAGCCTACCTGAAGGCCCTATGGATTCCGAGCTTACACACGCTTTGGAACAACAGTTGCATCAGCACGTGTTAGCTCCCAAAGTGCGTGTAGCATTGCACCCAGAACTGCTTTGTTTTGAGGATGTGCCCCACAACTTGCACCAAGCGCGTCAGTTGTTGGAGTCATTAGCCAAACAAGCATTAGGGCTGCACGGAAAATCCACCACCAAACTGCCCCCACGGTCACAGCACCCTACACTGCTAGCGGATGCTCGATTTGTGTTGGCGGTAATTGCGGCCCCCTCTGGTTTGCCGCTCTTTGCATGGCAACAAAGTAAAGAACGCGCGCTCACCAAACAAGTAGCCATCCTCAACACATGGCAACAACACAGCCAAGAGCTTTTTGCTGGACTCTTTACTGGCTGCCAAACCGAGTACTGGCTGCCTAATGCCTTCCACGCCAATAACCGCGTAGCTGAGCAGCATTTGCGCCCGCTGAATCTCAAAGCTACGGTGACATGGCTACAAACCGTTGCCCAAGTTCCTAAAGGGCAACTCACTGCCATACTCGCGGCATGTGGGCAGGAACAGATAGAAGAATATCGTATTGGTTTCTGCGTGACCGATAGCGATGTAGTCATACATGGCTGCATCTGGCCTTTGCTAGATCCCGACGATCAATCAGACACGCTAGCTCAAATCAGTGAACTGCTTAAAGAGCTAGACAGTGGCGACGTATTATTGCTGCC
>SRSN01000156.1 GCA_004791645.1 Alcaligenaceae bacterium 429 | reverse complement strand
AATATAAGTTTATTCAAAAAAAACAGCTTAACAGCAATTACATTCTTTTCCGTTGGAAATAGTACGCAATAACCGCAAATAAGCCTCAGATATCGCAAGATAGGGGGAGCAAATCCCCTATCTTTTTTAAGGTTGTTTTAGCCTTGTATCGCACTGTATAGGGCGATTACACCCAAAATCAAAAACACACAGGCGGCTACCGCATGCACCATTTTGACGGGCAATCGCTCAGCCAATTTTTGACCAATAAAAATAGCGGGTACATTGGCAATCATCATGCCTAGTGTTGTGCCAATCACAACAGACCAGAAGGCCTCATATTGAGCCGCCAACGCAACTGTGGCCAATTGGGTTTTGTCACCCATTTCAGCCAAAAAGAAGGTACAGACGGTAGTAATGAATACACCATGCTTGGCAGTAATACGAGTGTCTTCATCCAGCTTATCCGGAATCAGCATCCAGCCTGCCATCAGCAAGAATGAAATAGCTAAAATCCATGTAAGTACCCGGGGGTTCAATGCATCAGATAACCAAGCACCCAGACCGCCAGCCAAACCATGGTTCAGCAGTGTCGCTACCAGTACACCGGCAATAATAGGAAAAGGTCGTTTGAATCGTGCGGCAAGAATGAATGCCAAGAGTTGGGTTTTATCACCGATTTCGGCTAAAGCCACAATACCGGTAGAAACAAGAAAAGCCTGCATGATACATATTCCTGGCCGGATTTAGGACGATTGACTACGCCACCCCTCCGGCCATTCCGGGGATGGTGTAGTCAAAGGTCTTGCCAGGCTATGCGCTGCACATGCCATGCAAGTGAACTTGCAAGTGTGTTGACATGTACCTCTAGAAGAAGAGCGGCTACTCCCCAATGACGAGCGTCATCATAGCAGCTATTATCTGCAAAGGCCAACCCTCACTAGAGGTTTTTTATTGTTGCAATAAAATCAATTTCCAATTGTTATTGCAGATATAAATCATCACTTAGAAAAATTGCATAATGAAGCCATCTATCATTATTGGTTTCCTACATCATGCAAACACTGCTTCACATTGACTCCAGCATCAACGGCGAAAAATCCGTATCGCGCCAACTGAGTGCATTCATCGTTCAGCAATGGCTAGAACGCCACCCTGATACTCGCGTGGATTACTTGGACCTCGCTGTCTCAGCTCCCAATCATTTAAGCAAACTAGCAATAGGCTTCCGCACACCTGATATGCCAGCTTCTCAATTGGAAGAAGCCGTACGAGAAGACGCTGTGTCAGAGCAGTTGGTTAGCCAGTTTTTGGCTGCCGATGTGATCGTGATAGGCGCGCCGTTTTATAACTTCACTATCGCTAGCCAACTCAAAGCCTGGGTAGATAGAATTTTGCAACCTAGACGCACCTTCCACTACACCGCAAATGGCCCCGAAGGCTTAGCCGGCGGGAAGAAAGTGATTGTGGCTTCTTCTCGAGGTGGCGTGTATTCCACGTCTGAGCAAGGCATGGCCATGGAACACCAAGAAAGCTTCTTGCGCGTTATTTTCGGTTTCGTCGGCATTACCGATGTACAGTTCGTACACGCGGAAGGCACCGCAATGGGCCCAGATGCTGCAGCGACTGCTTTGCAAGCCGCTAAAGAGCAAAGCCTGTTTGTCTTAGACAGTATGGCTACTGCGTAATCGGCCTAGCTTCTGCCATCAAAAAAAGCCTTGGGTTCATACCTAAGGCTTTTTTTATGCACCACCACATTGCCACCCTATTATGCAGTTTGGCGGCTATGTCCTCTACGCATGGCAACAGCAGCTAGCAACATAGCGGCAAACACTAAACTGAGCCCAACTACAAACAGCGTAGACAAAGTATTTCCTAGCAACAATACCGACGCCACAATCCCAATAATCGGTACACCTAACGTAAAGTTAGACATCCCAAATGTACTGATGCGCCGCCCGTATTCAGCTGAAATCACAAAGCAGGCAGACGTGGCTATAGGGCCTATAAAAAACAACAACTCTACTAGTCGTTGATCAAAAATAATGACTGTGGGAGACCCCTCTAGCACAAAGGCAAACGCAGCCAAGGGGACTGTCGCCAACAGCATCTGCCAAGGTGCCAATGCCAACGGTGAAGCCGACCAACTATGTTGCTTCACATGCAAGATCACCACGGCCCAACAGATAGCCCCTATCAACAAGAATGCAGAGCCCATCACCGCACCTGGCGCCTGCCAATCCATCTCCCAAGGGGAGCAAATGGCTGCAATACCTACCAACCCCACGATCAATGCCAGCAATTGCAACCGTGTGGGAGCGTGTTTGAACAATAACCAACTGGCCAATACGCCCCACAACGGTGTGGTGTACGCCAACAGCACTGCCCTGCTCGTATCCACATGCGTCATCGCAATCATGCCTAAGCCCGTGAAGGTCATCATCTGCAACAACCCCACACTGGCAACTATTGGCCAGTCAGCACGTGTAGGCAGCCTAAAAACGCCACGCACCACAGCCACCGCAAACAAACACACGGCCGCACTACCAAAACGTAAGGCCGCCAGCCACAAGGGTGGCACCACATCCAATGCCAGCTTTGTGGCTGGCCAACTTAGCCCCCATAAAACCACCATCAGCAATAGCCATGCTACGGTTCCTGCCCCAGCTAATGGGGTAGCAGTTTTAGAAGACAAAAGACTAGGATGCGCGGTGCTCATGACTACAGCTAAACAGTTGATTAATAAGGCGATAAACCAGCGAATAGTCTACCTATAAGCATGCGAAATTAATCTTCTCATTTTCTGTGATTAGCCTTAATATCGGTATATCTATCCTTATAAAAACCAAATACAGGAACAATTAACCTTGAACGATATAGTGCTAGACAAAGCCAGCCTGCGCATACTGGATGAACTACAAAAAAATGCTGAGTTAAGTAATGCCGAATTAGCCGAACGTGTAGGGTTATCAGCCTCGCCATGCTGGCGTCGTGTTGCAGACCTTAAACAAGCCGGTGTGCTTAGAGGCTCTGTCTCATTGGTAGACCCGCTAAAGCTCGGCTTAGCGGTAAACGTATTTGTACACGTCACTCTGAAAAACCAAGATAAGAAATCACTAGAAGTCTTTACGGATGCCATCAGCCAACGACCCGAGGTGATGGAATGCTACTTAATGAGTGGCGATGCCGACTTCATGCTGCGTGTGGTCATCCAAGATTTACAGCGTTTCCAAGCGCTATTGCTAGAGTGCCTGACACAAATACCTAGCGTCGCCAGCATCCGCTCTAGCTTCGCCTTAAGCCAAGTAAAATACACTACTGCCTTGCCTACTGAACACTTGCGTGGCTAGCTTTTGGCCGCATAGCACTGCAACGCTTTGGGAATACGCATCACCCATAAAAAAAGCCCTGTCTAATACAGGGCTTTTTAAGTAATGCAGACACGGCTTATTCTGTGGTCGCGTCAGAAGCCAACAAGTGGCCTAGCTTTTCAGCCTTAGTTTGCAAGTACCCACTGTTAAACGGGTTACTTACGATCTGATGCGGTACGCGCTCTACCACGTTATAGCCTAGCTCTTCCAAGGCTTTGGTTTTACGAGGGTTATTGGTCATCACGCGCAGATCTTTAATGCCGAAGTGATCCAGCATGGGTTTACAGATATCGTAGCGGCGCATGTCGGCCTCAAAGCCCAACTGTTCGTTCGCCTGTACGGTATCAGCACCTTGATCTTGCAATTGGTAGGCACGGATTTTGTTCACCAAACCAATGCCTCTACCCTCTTGTCGCAAGTACAGCACCGCACCACGACCGGCTTCGGCTACGCGCTCTAGCGCTTTACGCAACTGAGGGCCGCAATCACAGCGTTGGCTAAACAGAGCATCGCCTGTTAAACACTCAGAATGCACACGTACCAACACAGGTTCTGGTGTACTAATGTCACCAAAAGCGATCAACAAGTGTTCTTTATTCGTTTGATCATCAACAAAAACATGCAGATCAAACACGCCCCACGGCATGGGTAATTTACTGGAAGTAATATGGTTCAACAAAACAGGAAACCCGCAAAAAGACGTGTAGGCGAACTATTCTACCCAGCCCTACGTCATAGAAATGCCAAGCTATAAGAATACCATTCTTACTCTTTCATCGCACTGCACGATTACGCCTTCTACCCTTTAGATAGAGCATTGACACTTTTTTGCGGTTCTAGACTTGGCGCGCCCACAACGTACTGCGTATGATACGCAGCAACCTCTCTTTTTATGGAGCATGCTCTAATGAAACTATTGTCCTTATGTGTAGCTGGTACCGCATTACTGCTTAGTGCTTGCTCCACAACAACTCCCGACATCATCGATCCCCGTACATTCAGAGCACAAGGTAATGAGCCAGGTTGGCACATAGACCTTCAAAACGGCCATGCAAACATCTCACTAGATTATGGTGACATACGCTATTCCAGTTCCGCCGTACAAAAACCCATAGGCTCTACCCAAACACGCTACACAGGCCAAGGCCCTAACGGTGACTGGACATTAACGGTTATCAAGCAAGAATGTTCTGACACCATGAGCGATGAAGAGTACGAATACACCAGCATCCTCAACACTGAAGGACGCACCCTACGCGGCTGCGGCAAATATTTACCTCAGCCTTAAACGCAATAAGCCCTGTACTAGACAGGGCTTATTTTCTGGCCTTGGCTGCATTCTATGCTGCAACTAGGCTGATACGCTGACTTTAAGCCAGTTTTGCCAACTTCTCGGCAATACCGATGTAGGTACGTGGAGTCAGTGCCAGCAATTGCTGTTTAGGCTCTTCAGGCAATTCTAGGCCTTCAATGAACGTGCGCAACGCCGCTTCGGTAATACCAGCACCGCGTGTCAGCTCTTTCAAACGCTCGTAAGGCTGCGGCAAACCAAATCTACGCATCACAGTTTGCACAGGCTCAGCCAACACTTCCCAACATGCATCGATGTCTGCATCAATTGCTTTAGCATTCAGCTCCAATTTACCCAAACCACGCAAACACGAATCGTACGCCACGATGCTGTAACCCAAACCTACGCCCAAGTTACGCAATACAGTGGAGTCGGTCAGGTCACGCTGCCAACGGGATACTGGTAGTTTTTCGGACAAGTGACGCAACACCGCATTTGCCAGACCCAAGTTACCTTCAGAGTTTTCAAAGTCGATTGGGTTAACTTTGTGTGGCATGGTGGAAGAACCGATCTCACCTGCTTTCAATTTTTGTTTGAAGTAACCCAGCGAGATATAACCCCAGATATCGCGGTTGAAATCCAGCAAAATGGTGTTCGCACGGCCAATAGCGTCAAACAAAGCCGCCATCCAATCGTGTGGTTCGATCTGAATAGTCAGTGGGTTTTGTGTCAGACCCAACGATGCCAATACTTTGGCACTAAACGCTGCCCAGTCTGTTTCTGGGTAAGCGGACAAGTGGGCGTTGTAGTTGCCGGTCGCACCGTTCATTTTAGCCAAAGGCTCAACCGCCTCTATCGCAGTGATAGCACGTTGCAGACGGTAAGCGACGTTGGCAAACTCTTTACCCATAGTAGATGGGCTAGCTGGCTGGCCATGTGTACGAGACAGCAACGGCTGATCAGCAAACTGGTGCGCATAGCCACTAATAGAAGCGTGTACTTGTTTCAATGTAGGGACAATCACCTGCTCACGAGCGCGTGTCAGCATCAATGCATGTGAGGTGTTGTTAATGTCTTCAGACGTACATGCAAAGTGGATGAATTCTGCTGCTTTTTCCAAGTTAGCATCACCTGCTACTTGTTCTTTCAGCCAGTACTCTACCGCTTTCACGTCGTGATTAGTGGTGCGTTCGATTTCTTTGATGCGTGTCGCATCTGCTTCGGAAAAATCACGTACCAGCTTCAGCAGTTTTTCTTGTGTTTCAGCACTAAAAGCAGGCAGCTCAGCAAACCCAGCTTGTGACAATGCGATCAACCACGCAATCTCTACCTCAACACGATGCGCCATAAAAGCAGCTTCGGACAACAAGCCACGTAAAGCATTACAGCGAGAGCCGTAGCGCCCATCCAAAGGAGAAAGCGCATTCAGCGCAGAAAGATGATCAGCAATTTGCATGGTGTGATGTCAACGAAAAATAGCAAAACGCTATTCTACCATTGCCTGAGCATGGCTTTGGCTACTCATCCCACAACCACCAACTCGGTCTACCCGAAAGCATCGACATTCACAAGATGATATACGTTCAGGGTGCTTTTCTAGACATATAAACCACACTCTCCATTAGTTACTCGATGCTGTATGCCCAGACAGGTGATTTAACATGTTTTCGCGTCCCTTCCTGCTATACTTTTCTCGGATTAGATTGATGTAATACCTATGAAACTTCTCGGTTCTCTAACAAGCCCCTATACCCGCAAAGTTCGGGTAGTGATGGCAGAAAAAAAATTGGATCATGAGCTCATACTGGAAAACGTATGGTCAGCTGATTCCGACATTAGTCGTTATAACCCCCTAGGCAAAATTCCTTGCCTGTTGGCTGACGACGATAGTTCCCTGTTCGATTCACGCGTAATCGTTGAATATCTGGATACGCTTTCCCCCGTTGGTAGACTGATTCCACAATCAGGTCGTGAGCGTGCGGCTACCAAATGCTGGGAAGCTATTGCTGACGGTCTGCTTGATGCAGCTGTTGCTATTCATATAGAGCGCAATCGTCGTCCACCTGAGCTGTACTATGCAGATTGGGTTACCCGACAAGAAGGCAAAATTCATGCCGCTCTTGAGCACATGAACACGGCATTAGGCGAGCAGCCATTTTGCACTGGCATCAGCTTCACCTTAGCTGATATTGCTGTAGGCTGTGCATTGGGTTTTCTGGATCTTCGACTACCCAGCATCAACTGGCGCGAGTCCTTCCCAAACCTAGATCGTCTGCACGAGAAACTGTTAGAACGCCCATCGTTCTCCAGCACAGTTCCTCCGCAACAAGCCTAAAAAAACCCCGCATAAAGCGGGTTTTTTTATGGCTGCAATATCACTCAAGCCATTTCACAGCTAGATAGCAAACTCTACGCCATCAAACTCAGCCTTTACGGAAATATTACCCGCCAAAATATCTTGCTGGTAACCCATGATTTTGTCTCTGATCGCATCAGGTGTATCTGCGGCCATAATCAACCTCACTGCTTCAGGTTGCTGCAAGCCCACCTTAATAACTTTATCGACCTCAAACTTTCCAATACTTAAATCCGCACACGCATCGAATACACCTATACCCACATCTGCCCACGCCGACCCAATAAACACCTGTGGGTCTTGCGCTACCCAATCAATTACATTACCAATTTCTTTGATCCCTAGAGCCCTACACGCTTCTGTTGTCCCACTACGACCTTTATTCAACATCGTATAAATGATATCGGCACCAGCTTCTGCCTGTGCTTGCGTCACTCTTTCTGCCAATGCCACATCATCCTGCGAGCCCGAGAAATTCGTTAATAATCGCACATTGGGATTTGCATATTTCACCCCTGCTGCGTACGAGGCTCGAGCTCGCAGACCGGGTGGGACGCGTATACCAGACTGATGCGCCACCACTCCTGTTTTGGTCATCAATGCCGCATAGGCTCCTGCCAACCAAGCAGACTCCTCTTGGTAAACATCGTAGCTACTGATGTTTTCCGTCGCTACCGCCCCTTGCGTCAACGCAAATAATATCTGCGGAAATTCTTGAGCAACAGCTATCACTGCTTCGGTGTTTTGCCCACCATGCGCAATAAGCAGATCTGGCTTGTGTTGTTGTGCCAATTCTCGTAAAGCCGTTATTTGAGCTTGTGTTTCATTGGCAACCCTATCCATATAGTAAGCCGTGATTGGCAATTGTTTTTCTGCTTTTTGCAGCCCCTGATACCCTGCCTGCATAAAACCATTATCATCAACATAACCACAAAACAAAGCAGCTACCACCAGCTTATTGCTTGCAAAAACGCGCGTGCTCAATAAAGGGGATGCAAGCACACCCATACCCGCCGTTGCCGCCAACAACCACTGGCGACGTGTAATCTCAGCCATGACAAAGTCTCCTGTATTAGTGTTAGCCAAGTGCTAACTTTGTAATTCCACTGTACAGGAGGTCGTAAAACCACCTCATTTAAATCTCAAATATTGACTATATTAGTT
>SRSN01000155.1 GCA_004791645.1 Alcaligenaceae bacterium 429 | reverse complement strand
GTCTTTTGCATCCTCAGAAACTGTGCTCAGACAGTTTTGTAAGCATTGCGGTTCCTCCCTTTTCTGGTCCAAGCAAGCTGGTGATTGGGACGATTGGGTATGTGTGGCTCTGGGAACATTGGACTCACCTTTTGCAGCGCTTAAGCAAAAGCATGCTCATTTGGAGTCACAGCCCTCGTGGTCTCTTTTCCCTCAATCATGCATACAAGATTGAGCGGCTGCTTAGGGTCGCTAGCTGATATACGCAACAAGCTAAAGGCTGATCAGCCAGACTAACTATCTCTGCCACATAAAACAAAAACCGCCTCTCTAGGCGGCTTTTTTGTGGGCTGCTTATTATCTGCAGGTAACCTTATAATGTCCGCAATCGGCTATAAGCAGACATTGGGCTTCGATCCACGCGGGACAGCTACAGGCTGATATGAGTCTCTGGTTACCTGCTTGGGTAGTACTCTCGTTTGGCACCAGTCATTATGCAGCGTTGACAGCTTGAGAGCAATGCCGCCCAGCCTAGAAAATCAATAACTTTTTTAGCATTCGCGACAAAAAATTACAAACAACGGAAACGCATGAAATTGACCAACGGAGCGAGTCCAATGAGCAGGCTGCTAGCTATTTGCATTTTTTTGTGCTGCACAGTTGTGGCGCAAGCGACTGAGACTTCGCTATTTGCCTCGAAAGACGATTTGCATGCTTTCAAGGAGTTGCAGCAAAGCAAGTTGGAGTCACAAAAGGAGCTTCAAGCCAAAGATATTGAGGCTATCCGCCAACAGATCACTGCCGTTGACACGCGTGTAGATAACCAGTTGGAATTGCAGCAAAGCAAGTTGGAGTCACAAAAGGAGCTTCAAGTCAAAGATATTGAGGCCATCCGTCAACAGATCGCAGCCGTTGACAAGCGTGTAGATGACCAGTTGGCACAGTTGGGTCAAAGTGTTAACCAGTTTGGCATCATGATCGCTTTGCTGAATGCCCTCATCACAGTATTGCTGGTTTTGGGTGGATTTCTTGGGTATCGCAATGCTAAGTCGGAGGCCAAGGATGCGGCGAAGGATACGGCGGAGGATGTAGCAAAGGATGTTGCGGAAGCTAGTGCAAAAGCGTGGTTTGACGAAAGGGCAGAGCAGTTGAAACAAGAAATTGAATCAATGAGGCAGAAAGCCACTCAGTTACATACGGAAATGGATGGGCACGCGCAAGGGGTTGAAGCACGCGCTGCTGATATCACAAAATCCCTCAACACTGTACAAGAATCATTTAGCAAAAATGGGGCCCAAACTTCATCTGATCTGACCGACTCAACAAAAGAGCTTGCTCAGAGCGGCAGTGGGCTGAAAGCCCTTAACGAAGACAGCTATTCTTTCGATGATTGGAGCGCTCGTGCCTACGCAGCGTACACCGCCAGGGACTTAGAGGGTGCTGCCTTTTTTTGGCTCAAAGCTGCAAGTGTTGCCGATGATGAAGCGGCTATAGCCACCTACGATGATGTGGTGCGCCGCTTTGGTGATGCGACCGAGCCTGCGCTGCGCGAGCAGGTCGCCACGGCCATGTTCAACAAGGGCCTCATTCAAGGTGAACAGAACCAGAGTGAAGCGGAAATAGCCACCTACGATGATGTGGTGCGCCGCTTTGGTGATGCGACCGAGCCTGCGCTGCGCGAGCTGGTTGCCATGGCCATGTTCAACAAGGGCGTCACTCAAGGCGAACAGAACCAGAGTGAAGCGGCTATAGCCACCTACGATGATGTGGTGCGCCGCTTTGGTGATGCTACCGAGCCTGCGCTGCGCGAGCAGGTTGCCATGGCCATGTTCAACAAGGGCGTCATTCAAGGTGAACAGAACCAGAGTGAAGCGGCTATAGCCACCTACGATGATGTGGTGCGCCGCTTTGGTGATGCGACCGAGCCTGCGCTGCGTGAGCTGGTCTCCAAGGCCATGGTCAGAAAGGGAGTCACTCAAGGCGAACAGAACCAGAGTGAAGCGGCTATAGCCACCTACGATGATGTGGTGCGCCGCTTTGGTGATGCAACCGAGCCTGTGCTGCGCGAGCAGGTCGCCACGGCCATGGTCAGCAAGGGCGTCACTCAAGGTGAACAGAACCAGAGTGAAGCGGAAATAGCCACTTACGATGATGTGGTGCGCCGCTTTGGTGATGCGACCGAGCTTGCGCTGCGCGAGCTGGTTGCCATGGCCATGGTCAACAAGGGCTTCACTCAAGGTGAACAGAACCAGAGTGAAGCGGCTATAGCCACCTACGATGATGTGGTGCGCCGCTTTGGTGATGCGACCGAGCCTGCGCTGCGTGAGCTGGTCTCCAAAGCCAGGTTAAACAAGGGCAGCATCCAAGCCCTGTTGAACCTGTGAGAGGAGATTTGTGGGCGACTGCTTTGGGTCGTAATCTGACATTGCCTCTCTTGCTTAGCACTCTGTGCATCAGTTATGACTCAACAGCAACCAAAACATAAATGAATTCTATAATGTCCGCCATATGCCTCTACTTACCATAACGAACTCTGAAAACCGATAAGGGTTCCTGTTGAAACACGATGTCATCTCCAAAATCAGGTAATCCCATTTCTACACCCACAAAACCTAGCAAAACGGTGGCTTTGCTGCATCCACGTAATCGCCATCAAGGTCGTTACGACTTCGATGCACTGGTCAAAGACACGCCAGAATTAGCGACTTTTGTTGCCTTGAATCCGCATGGCGATAAAACCATTGATTTCGCTAATCCTAAGGCCGTGAAAGCGTTGAACAGTGCTTTATTAAAGTCTTTTTACGGTATAGAGCAGTGGGATATTCCTGCGAATTATCTGTGTCCGCCTATACCTGGTCGTGCGGACTACGTGCACTATTTGGCTGATTTGCTGGCAAGCAGTAATAAGGGTGTGATTCCGCAAGGCACTGCAGTACGTGCTTTGGATATTGGCGTGGGCGCAAACACGATTTATCCCTTAATTGGTCACGCAGAATATGGCTGGCAGTTTGTGGGCTCAGATATTGATGCGAATGCGCTGACAGTGGCGCGAACCACTATTAATGCAAATGCGGGCTTATCTGCAGCTATCACATTACGTCAGCAAAAATCGCAGAAGCACATATTTAAAGGCGTGCTCAGCACAAACGACTACTTTGACCTGACGTTGTGCAACCCTCCATTTCATGCGTCGCGGGCAGAAGCGCTAAGTGGCTCTACTCGTAAATGGCGCGGCTTAGGCAAGGCGGCACCAAAGCAAAACAATAATACTGTGCTGAATTTTGGTGGGCAGGGTACGGAGTTGTGGTGCGAGGGCGGTGAAGCGGCCTTTATACGTCTCATGATAGAAGAGAGTAGGGCCGTAAGCAGGCAGGTGTTTTGGTTCAGTACCTTGGTGTCCAAAGAGTCTAATTTACCTGGCCTATTGCATGCCTTGCGAAAGGCTAATGCGTTTACGGTAAAGACCGTGGAAATGACGCAGGGGCAAAAGAAAAGCCGCTTTGTAGCATGGACGTTTTTAAACCCAGCGGCGCAAGAGGCGTGGCGTAAGGTACGCTGGAGATAGGTTTATCTATCTTCAGTTATATGCAGCCCCTTTACGGCCAGAAGGGGGCTGTTCTGGCAGGGTGTATCAATGAATAGACAGCAGAACCTAACAACTCATCGTCTACTAATGCGTACGTTGCAACCCAGTGATAGAGATTTCGCAAGCAGCTTGTTGAATGACGAAAAAGTGCGTCTTTACCTTGGTGGTATCGTACCGTTATATAAGCAAGAGGGTGTACTCGATTCTTTGTTTTCTTCAGAGGTCGATACGATGGTTTGGCTAGTGGTAGTGCAAGCCACGGAAGAGAAGCTTGGGTTGGTATATTTATCCAAGCATCATGATGAAGAGTGTTTTGAGTTGTCTTACCAGTTTGCCGTTTACGCATGGGGCAAGGGCTATGCGGAAGAGGCATGTAAAGTCGTTCTTGAGTTTGCCCTGTGCGATTTGAAAATGGAGCGAGTCGTTGCAGAAACCCAAGCGAACAACCTTGCGTCATGTCGGCTATTAAAGCGGCTGAATATGCGAGAGTTACGTCGCCTTCAACGCTTTGGTGCTGAACAAATAGTATTCGTCATACAATAGAATATGTCTGATATCGGCCAGTAGCAGTCATACATAAGCGGCCGCTTTGCGGCAGGCACGTCGGAACTGTCAAAATGCTGGCGTCACTTCCGTCAGGTTTTATGACACTGTATAAAAAGATCTAGGTATAAGCTTGTGGAACTCATCTCTCTAATCCTTTCGGTTTCCACTATTGTGGGGCTTGCCGTCGTTTGGTTGCTCTGGCGTAACTTCATGCCTGCATACGCAGTGGAGAAAGCAAAAAATCTCGCATCAAAGGAAGACCTTGCCCATCTAACTAGCGTGGTTGAAAAGATAAAGGCAGCCCACGCAGCTGATGTTGAACGACTGAAGTCAAATCTCATGTCTGAGGCTCAAGCTACAGAGCGTCGTCGAAAGGTTTACGAGGAAATGTGCCATGCTCTTCGGGTTTTCATCGAGGGACACGATAGTTCAGGTGAAACGAAGAGCAAGTTTCATGCAGCGTACGCTGCTGCATGGCTGTGGGTGTCGGATGATGTGCTCAACGAACTAAACCGATTCATCGAGCTGCAACGTCAGCACTCAGCGAACCAAGAGTCCATATCGCAAGAGCAGTTGAAGTCCGCATACGTATCTACTGTGCTCGCCATGCGGAAGGATGCGGGGTTCGCTTCTACCGCTGTTCAAGCGGCAAGTTACCAGTTCGTTCAATTCTGACGCCCAATCCTTTCATCCACCGGACAATCAAAAAGCTGTGCTTTTGACCACTGGTTATGCTCAAACGTAGAGCGACTGCTACCAAACTCCAATTTTTGCGAAACCTAAGACCGCTTTGGGTCGTAAGCAGACATTGCTTCTTTTCTTTTATCTGACGCTCTTCTTTGTTTGGGAACAGCAAACGTCAAATAAGAAAGAGCTGTAAACCCATCACTAACTATGAGCCTCGGGGCGGCGGAGGAAAACCTTTTTGATTTGGTGTCTCAAATCACAAAAAGTATTTCTGCAGTCCCCCTGCATGTGCGATGAATTCTGCTTATCTATATGACACAAAAGAAAAAAAACCGACAACCAAAACGGTTGTCGGCTAACGCAGGAACTATAAAAACTTATTGGTTGCTCAGTGTTTCGATTTGAGCGCGGTAGAACTCTAATACTGCTTTGCCATCAATACCTTTCTTCTCGGCAGCAGCAATCCAGTCTGTTTCGATGAAAGACAACTCGCTACGCAACTGTGCCAATTGTTCGCCTTCAACTGTGTAGGTTTTCAAGCCAGCATCGGTCAGCGTTTTGATCGCGGCATCTTCAGATGCTTGCCATTTACCACCAAAATCACGCGCAATGTACTCACCAGAGATCTGCTCAATTGCAGCACGGTCAGCTTCGCTTAATGACTGCCATTTACGTTCGTTCATGAACATAAACTGACTGCTTTTACCCAAACCACCCGGTACGGCTACAGCGCTTTTGATCAGTTTGTCTAACTTGAAGTTCTCGATCTGATCGTACTGGAAGAACAAGCCATCAATCACGCCACGCGACAGCATTTCGTAGCTCTCGGAAGCGGGTGCGTTTAGCGTCACAACGTCCATGGCTTTACCGATGGCATCAAACAGTGGGCTAGGGGAGCGCAGTTTCAAACCAGACAGGTCAGAAATGTTGCTAACTTCTGGTTTGGTGGTGAAGATCACGGTGGCCGGGCTGGTCCACAAGCCCATTAGTTTGACGCCACGGTGCTCGTTGGCACCCAGCATGAACTGGCTGTAGGTATTCCAGTAAGCTACCGAGTTAATTTCACCGTTATCGGTGGTGAAGGGCATTTCCGCAAACTCAATCATTGGGAAACGGCTAGCGGTATAGCTGTGTACCGACATCCCCATGTCTGCAATACCATTACGCACCAAGTCCAAGTGCGCCTGTGGTTTGCCCAAAGGGTTGATGAATTCGATTTTGACGCGGCCTTCGGTGACTTCAGAAACTTTCTCTGCCCATGGCTCTAGCATCTCTGTAACGATGTAGTGTGCTGGGGGCAGCCAGTTGGAAAAGCGCAGTACTTGTGTTTCAGCATGAGCATTGCTGGAAAGGCCAATGGCGCTTAGGCTCAGGCCCATACAGAGCCCTAATTTTTTTAATAGTGTCATAAGTACTCCAGATTAATGATGGTTGGTTTGCTTGTGCTGTAACTAAAAACTAAGGGTCAAACTAGGTAGTGCTACATGCTGTTGGGGATCAGAAGCACCATGCCTGGCAATAAGATCAGCAGCACCATGCGCAGAATGTCAGTCAGAACAAACGGGGCAGTACCGTAGAAAATGGTGCGTAATGGAAGCTCTGGCATGACGTTTTTGATCATGAAAATATTCAGGCCTAGCGGGGGAGCAATCAGACTGATTTCAGCCGCTACCACCACGATGATCCCGAACCACACCAAATCGAAGCCCAAGGAGCTAACGATAGGGTAGAAAATAGGTACGGTTAGCATCACCATGGACATGGTTTCTAAGAAGCAACCCAGTACCAAGTAGATCAGGCAGATAATAAAGATGACGGTCAGTGGTGATACATCTAGGCCGTTAATAAAGCCCAGCAGGTGGTTAGGCAGACCTGCAACGGTCAGGAAGTTGTTGAACACCAAGGCACCAATTACCAGTGCAAACATCACGGCCGTGGTGTGTGATGCTTCCAGCAACACGGTGAGGTACAGCTTAGGCTTCCAACCGCGTCGTTTTAGGGTGATCAAGAAGGTACAGAAAGCACCAATACCAGCGGCTTCGGTAGGGGTGAAAATACCGCCATAGATACCGCCCATAATCACCAAAAATAGCACGGTGATGGTGAAAATACCTTTAATAGAATGCAGACGTTCTTTCCATGTGCTGCGAGCACCCGGCATACCCAGTTTGGGATTAATGACCGTCAAAACCAGTACAGTCAGCAAGTACATCAAAATGGCTAAGGCGCCAGGGATCACACCTGCCGCAAATAGTTTGCCAATGTCGGTTTCAGTCAGAATGCCGTACACCACCATAATCACACTTGGGGGAATCAGCACACCCAACGTACCGCCAGCGGCAATACTGCCAGCAGCCAGTCTGTCGTCGTAGTTGAATTTACGCATATTGGGCATGGCCACACGGCTCATGGCCGCAGTCGTTGCCATACTGGAACCACACAGCGTACTAAAAGCACCACAGGCCAAAATGGTGGCCATCGCCAAGCCGCCACGTAGGTGACCGATAAAGGCATTAGCAGCGGTATACATGTCGCGGGATAAGCCGGAGGCATTCACCAGATTACCCATCAGTACGAACAGTGGCAGCACGGTAAAGCTGTAGCTTAAGCCAGTGTCAAACGCTGTTTGGGCGGCCATGGTGTAAGCGGCTTCAAAGTCGGTATAGAAGCTGAAACCCAGCGTCCCTACCAGCAGCATCCCCCAAGCGATGGGTAGGCCAACAAACAGGCTGATCAGCAGGATGATCAGTCCAAGCAAGGAAATAAGCATGATGGAGTCCGGTGTATCAGGGTTGGCGGTGGCGGGTGAACAGTTGCGACAAGGCAGCAAGTGACGCAAGGCCTGTCAGTACCGAAATCAGGTACGCAA
This sequence comes from Alcaligenaceae bacterium 429, assembly GCA_004791645.1. Lineage (GTDB taxonomy): Bacteria > Pseudomonadota > Gammaproteobacteria > Burkholderiales > Burkholderiaceae_B > Paenalcaligenes. The sequence goes on along the minus strand of SRSN01000155.1, from coordinate 498 downwards.
CAGGTGCAATGGGAATATCCAAGGCGTTACTGCGGTCACCGTAGTCGGCAAGCTGCATGGCATGTAGCCAGAGGTAGTAGCTCAAAATAGCGAGCCCGCCGCCAGAGATCAGAGCAATGATCATGCGCTGGAACTGTTTGGCGCGTTTGCTTAGCACGGAATCCAGCAAACTAACCGTTAAGTGCTGATTGTGCAAAGTGACGTGGGGCAATGCTGAAAAGATCAGAATGGCCAATAAGAACTCGTTGCTTTCATAAGCGCCATGTATAGGTGCGTGAAAGATATAGCGACCTAGCACATCAAGGGTGGTGACCATCACCATCAATGTCAGGATTATGACGCACACCCCATTCAGTAGACGCTCAGCCATACGTAGCGGCCCGTTAGGGGAGTGTTTGACTTGCATACCCTCTAATTCGTTGTCCATGTTGTCTCCGTTGTGGACTGGGTTTGGCAATCTCTAAGGGGTTTATCATCCCCTCATATAATATTTATAGG
>SRSN01000154.1 GCA_004791645.1 Alcaligenaceae bacterium 429 | reverse complement strand
GAATTGTTGTGTATAAGAGATGAGGAATAAGGGAAGTGCAGAAGGTGAAAGAGGGTGAGGCCTACATGAATAGATGTAGGCTCTTTCAAGGTGGTGTGTGCTAGAAGAGAGCGAGAGACGAAAAAAAGCCCAAACCGAAGTTTGGGCTTTTTTAATTTGGAGCGGGAAACGAGGCTCGAACTCGCGACCTCAACCTTGGCAAGGTTGCGCTCTACCAACTGAGCTATTCCCGCATTTAAGCGTTGCCTGCTTTGCTAACACTGTTGCCTGTTTTCAGGTTTTAACTAGCGCTAACTTAGCTGATATAAAAAGCCCAAACAATGGCTTGGGCTCTTTAAAGAATTTGGAGCGGGAAACGAGGCTCGAACTCGCGACCTCAACCTTGGCAAGGTTGCGCTCTACCAACTGAGCTATTCCCGCATATTTTCCTTCTCAGGAAAGATTAGAATTGTAAGTTGGTTTCTTTTGTTTTGCAAGTATCTTGCTGGAACTTTGAAACTACTTTTCTAATCACTGCCGCGCATACATTGCTGTTTGTTTGGCTGCTTAATTGTTTGGTGTTCAATCAAGCGAGAAAGTAAATATAGCTGTTTTTGCTCAATAGTGTCAAGCAATTTTGAGAAATGATTTGAAATAAATGTGTGTAAGGCCTGCTATGCAGCGAAGTGGGGACAGTACCTGCTTTATACTCAAGGTTGTACTTCCTCTGCTGACGTGACAAGCAAACACACCTAACTATGTTGAATAACCAAGATCTATCCCGTTGTAATACCTTTGGACTGCCTTGTGTGGCGCAGACGCTGTTTAGGTTTGAGCAGGTATCTCAGTTGTCGGCGCTGAGTGCAGCCATCAAAGAGTATGCGCAGCATCGTGTATTAGGTGGTGGCAGCAACGTCATTATGCATCCCGACCTGCCTGGGCTGACCATTCAAGTGGCCAACAAAGGTATACGTTTATTGTGTGAGCACGATAACTTCTGGTTGGTGGAAGCTGGCGCGGGTGAGGTGTGGCACGACTTTGTGGCCTACACCTTAGAGCAGGGTTGGTATGGTTTAGAAAACTTGGCTTTGATTCCTGGCACAGTAGGCGCGGCACCAGTACAAAATATTGGGGCCTATGGTCTAGAGCTAGAGCAGCGCGTGCACAGCGTATTGGCATGGAATTTGCTAGAGGGTGCACTGTACGAATTTAGTGCAGAAGAGTGTGAGTTTTCGTACCGAGACAGTATGTTTAAACGCGCTCAGCCGGGCACATGGCTGATTGTTGCGGTGCGCTTTAGATTGCCCAGACAGTGGCAGCCATTGTTGCAGTATCCCGATTTGCGTGATCATGTCTCACTCCAAGCTGCTCCTACTGCGCAGGCTGTTTTTGATGCGGTGTGCGAGGTGCGCCGTACCAAGTTGCCTGACCCCGCTAAAGTGGGCAATGCTGGCAGTTTCTTCAAGAATCCAGTGGTTCAGGCTAAGCAGTACGCTGTACTGCGTACACAGCATCCTAATGTGGTGGCGTATGCGCAAGCCGATGGCCGCTATAAGCTGGCAGCTGGGTGGTTGATTGATCAAGCTGGTTGGAAAGGGCGCGAAGCAGGCGCAGTAGCCATGCATCCACGTCAGGCGTTAGTGATGACTAACTGTGGCGGAGCGGTGCTGGAGGATGTGTTGAACCTAGCGCAGCAGATTCAGAGTGATGTGCAGCAGAAGTTTGGCGTACAGCTGGAACAAGAGCCAGTGCTGTACGCCTAACCTAGGCAATTAGCCTGCTAATACGTCCTGCATGTTGAATAGGCCTTGTGTTTTGCCTTTCAAAAAGCGGGCGGCGCGCAGGCTGCCTTGCGCATAAATAGTACGGTTGCTAGCACGGTGAGAAATTTCAATACGCTCACCTTCACCGCAGAAAAATACGGTGTGATCGCCAATGATGTCGCCACCACGTACTACCGAGAAACCAATATTGCCTTCTTTGCGCGCACCAGTGTGACCATGGCGTGCCCAGTCGGCGATCTCGTCTAGCGGTTTGTCCCACGCCTTAGCAACGGCTTCACCCATTGCCAATGCAGTGCCTGATGGCGCATCTACTTTATGGCGGTGGTGGGCTTCAAACACTTCTACGTCAAAACCGCTTTGCAGCATTTTTGCGGCAACTTCCAATAGTTTCAGTGTGGCGTTCACACCTACGCTCATGTTGGGCGCAAACATTACGGCAACTTTTTCGGCGGCTTGTTGGATACGGGCTTTTTCTTCCTCAGAAAAACCGGTAGTGCCAATCACGCACTGAGTGTTGTGACGTACGCATGCATCCAAGTGTGCCAAGGTGCCTTCAGGGCGCGTGAAGTCAATCAGGCAGTCAGCATTTGCCAACTGATCTAGGTTGTCGCTAATTAGCACCCCTGTGTTCTGACCCAAAAAAGCACCAGCGTCTTGGCCGATGGAGCTAGAACCAGCGTGGTCTAAGGCAACAGTAAGAGTGAGGTCGTTGCTGTTCAGTACAGCTTCAATCAGCATGCGGCCCATACGGCCGCTTGCCCCAGCAATGGCGATACGCATACAAATTCCAGAAATTATTGATCAGGGCTACGGTAGCCGTCTGTCACATTGGGGTTTTCTGCCTCTAATGGGGCTTCATCTACGTCTTGCTTAATAGCGCTAGGTGTATCTGGCCCCATTGTGGCTGGGTTTTGGAATGGTTCGTGGTTAGGTTGGTGATCACCATCCCAACGTACCAAGGTGTTGCCATCAAACCAAACAGTAAACAAACGTTTCTGTACGTCGCCGTAGCCAGGTTTGTTGTAGTAAGGGTAATCCCAACGGTCAGAGTGGAAGATATCTTGCAGAGTAGGGGTGCCTAGCACGTAACGTACTTGCTCACGGGTCATGCCGACGCGCAGTTGCTCTACCTGCTCAGAGGTAATCCAGTTACCTTGCTGAATGTCTGCTTTGTAAGGAAATCCCCACTTTGTGCCGCCGCAAGCGCTCAGTAATAGTGCGGTAAAACACATGGCTGCGCCGGTGCGTAGGACAGAAGAGTAGTTTTTTGCTTTCATCAGCTTACCGTGCTCTTGTTAAATAAAATCGTTATTATAAGGGATATGAGGTAGGACATCCGTGCATTATGCTACGATGTAATTCATCTCGGAATCCGTCGGTGCTAGTTGCCAGATGGGCCACGAACCCTTCCCCCTTTCAGATATTAATTTTAGCTATGAACGATCAAAACGAACTGAAAAGCATGGGGCTTAAGGCGACATTCCCACGCCTCAAGATTCTTGATATTTTTCGCCGCAACGACGATACCCAAGAACTGCGCCACTTAAGCGCAGAAGATGTGTACCGTTTGCTGATTGCTGATGATGTGGATATTGGCTTGGCCACCGTGTATCGCGTGCTGACTCAATTCGAGCAAGCTGGTATTTTGGCACGCAGTCAGTTTGATGGTGGTAAAGCGGTATTTGAATTGAACGATGGGGATCACCACGATCACTTTATTTGCACCAATTGTGCCAAAGTGGTTGAGTTCTCTGATCCTGAAATTGAAAAACGTCAGCACAAAATTGCTGATAAGTTAGGTTTCGAGTTGGAAAGCCACACCATGGTGTTGTATGGCTTGTGCAACGATTGCACCAGCACTGGTCGCGCTACTGGCCGAGGCATGCCTCGCTAAGCTGCGGTAGTCAGTACCATAAGTAATATGAAACGGCTTGCACAGTAATGCGCAAGCCGTTTTCTTATGGGCGAGATAGCATCTCTTTAGCATGCTGGCGTGTGGTATCGGTGATGGCTATACCGCCTAACATGCGTGAAATTTCTTCCACACGAGCGTTGCTGTCCAGCGCTTGTATGTGTGAACGGGTTTGACCGTCTTGGCTGCGCTTGCTGACCTGTAAGTGGTGTTGGCCTTGAGCAGCTACTTGCGGTAAGTGGGTCACGCACAGGACTTGATGGCGTTGTCCCAATTCGCGTAGCAACTTACCTACGACTTCGGCGACAGCGCCACCAATGCCGGTATCTACCTCGTCAAAAATTAAGGTAGGTACTTGAGCGGCTTGGCTCGCAATTACGGCCAAGGCGAGGGATATCCTTGCCAGCTCACCACCAGACGCGACTTTAGCTAAGGGAGCGGGGCGTACACCGGCATGACCCGCTACGAGAAACTCCACTTGTTCATTGCCATGTGCAGAGGGTTTGCATGCGCTGAGTTCTACGGCAAATTGGCCACCTTGCATGGAAAGCTCCTGCATGGCTTGGCTGACTTGCTGGCTTAATTGTTTGCTGGTGCGCGCTCGCGCTGCACTAAGTTGAGTGGCTATCGTGTCGTAGTTGGCTTTGGCTTGGGCGACTTTAGCTTCCAACTGTTCTAAGTCGGCATCTTCGGTCAGTTGTTCTAGTTGTTGGGTAATAGACTCAAACAGCGCCAGCAGCTCTTCAGGTTCGCAGCGGTATTTGCGTGCCATGCTGAAAATGTCTGCCATACGCTCTTCTAGTACTGACAAACGATCAGGGTCTAGCTCTACCGCGCTGACATAGCTGTTCAAATCTGAAATGGCTTCAGAACTCGCAATACGTGCGGATTCTAAGGTGTCCAGAATAGGCTGCAATGCGGCAGGGTCATGGTGCAGTAACTTGGTGATTTCTTGAGTGGCTGAAAACAAGGCACGTTGTGCAGCTTGGTCTTCACCATCCAGTAGATTTAAGGCACGCGTTGCACCATCTAGAAGCGATTGAGCGTGTGCTAAACGCTGATGCTCTACACCGGTTTGCTCCCACTCACCTGGCTGTAATGCTAAGGTTTGCAGCTCATCATATTGCCATTGCAGTTTTTCGCGTTCGGCTTGTAGGCCAGCAGATTGTTCTTGAGCTTGGCGCAAACGTTGCTGCAATGATTGCCAAGTATTCCATGCTGTAGCGACTTGCTTGGAAAGTTCTAGGTGCCCGCCTTGGGAATCTAATAAAGCATATTGATTCGCACTTTTGAGCAGACTTTGATGAGCATGTTGGCCATGAATGTCGACTAGGTGCTCACCCACTTCACGCAGTTGTCCCAACGTGGCAGCGGTACCGTTGATGTAGGCGCGGCTGCGTCCTTGGGTGTCGATGACACGGCGTAGCAGTAAATCTTCGCCGTCTTCCAAATCGTTATTTTTCAGCCATTCCCGAATGTCGTCATCCAGATCAAAGTGCGCACTGAGATCGGTTTTCTCACATCCTTCGCGTATGACGCGAGTGTCACCGCGCGCACCAAGCAGCAGCGATAACGCATCTATAAGTATGGATTTCCCGGCACCTGTTTCACCAGAAAAAACGGTGAAGCCGCCTTCGAAATCGATGAGGGCTTCATCCACAATGACAAAATCACGTATATGCAGGGATCGCAGCATAAGCAGGGATTATTCGTTGGCGTCGTTGGGTTGTGGGATACGGTTCCAGTCCAATTTCTGACGCAAAGTAGAAAAGAAACTGTAGCCGGTGGGGTGAATAAAACAAACTGTTTTCTGAGCGCGGCGAATCTCTACACAGTCGCCAGGTTGGCAGTCAGACCACGCTTGCATGTCAAAGTGAACGCTGGCACCCGATTCGACTCTGCCCAATGCGGTAATCGTTAAACTCAATGTGCTGCTGTCAGGCACTACTACAGGGCGATTAGACAGTGTTTGTGGCGCTACAGGTACCAGCAAGAAGGCATTGAGTGTGGGGTACAGAATAGGGCCATTGGCGGCCAGTGCGTAGGCAGTGGAACCGGTTGGTGTGGCTACGACAATACCGTCAGCACGTTGGCGGTGCATAAACACACCATCCAGCTCTACACGCAGCTCAATCATGCCACCACGACCAGCACGGTTAATTACGATATCATTGAGCGCGATGCCAGAAACCAATGTTTCACCATCGCGTATGATGCGGCCTTCCAGCAGGCTGCGGTGTTCAGTTTCGTACTGACCGTTGATGACACTGGTGAGCGCTTCGTGAGCGTGTGGCAAGGGTATGTCGGTGATGAAACCTAGTCGCCCGTGGTTAATCCCAATCAAGGGGACGCCACTGTGTGCCAATTGACGTGCGGCACCCAGCATCGTGCCGTCACCGCCCACGATGATAGCGAGATCAGCTTGTTGGCCAATTTCGTCAAAACTGACACAGGGGATATCCTGTATACCGGTGTAGCGCGCTGTGTCGCTTTCTATAATGACCGAGCAACCCGCTTGCTTCAGCGTGTGGGCAACGGCTCGCAGCGGGGCATCAAGTCCCGAGTCATGATAGCGACCCACGAGGGCGACCGTTTTGAAATGCATGAGGTAAATTGCCTTATGATGGAATAGGAATAGGATAATCTGAATTACTGGATTATAGAATTGTGTAAGGGTTTAGGGCATTGATGCTGCAGTTTGATCCTGATGTGAGTGTATGAAATAAGCATGGCAAAATATCTGGACGATAGATCAAGTGCATTATTGACGCTATTAATTGAGCGTTACATTGCTGACGGTCAGCCGGTTGGGTCACGTACCCTATCTAGGCTTTTTGACTTGTCACCAGCCACCATACGCAACGTGATGGCTGATCTGGAAGACTTAGGGCTCATTCATAGTCCGCATACATCGGCGGGGCGTATACCAACGCCTCAAGGGTACCGTATGTTTGTGGATAGGCTCTTGGCAGTACCGCAGTTCGAGGTGCCTCACATCGAGCCCTTACAACTACATTTACCTATGGAAGAGCCGGCGCGTGCGGTGTCATCAGCCGCAGCGTTGTTGTCTAATTTGTCGCAGTTTGCTGGTGTGGTGATGGTGCCGCGTCGTGCTCAAACTTTCAAACATATTGAGTTCATTCGTCTCTCGGGAAAACGGGTGCTACTAATCATGGTATCGCCCGACGGTGATGTGCAAAACCGTATTTTGTTCATGTCACGAGAGTATCGCGAAGAAGAGCTTACCGAAGCTAGCAATTTCTTTAATCAGCACTTCTCAGGCAAATCGTTTTCTGTAGTGCGTGAGTCGCTAGCAGACGAGCTGTCCAGCTTGCAAGTAGACATTTCCAAGTTGATGCAGGCAGCGGTAGCAGCTAGTACGGCTGAGTCCGACATTGAAGAGGATGTGGTGATTTTCGGCGAAAGTAAGCTCTTGGACGTGAGCGAAATGACGGACGACTTAAGCCGTTTACGCCGCCTGTTCCAGCTGTTTGAAAAGAAAACTGAATTGCTGCATTTATTGGATGCATCCAGTCATGCGCATGGCGTACAAATTTATATTGGTGGTGACTCCACGTTGTTGCCTTTAGACGACGTTTCCATGGTGACAGCGCCTTATGGTGTGGATGGCGAGGTGGTAGGCACCTTGGGGGTGATTGGTCCCTCACGTATGGCTTACGACAAGGTGATTCCTATCGTGGACATCACCGCCAAGTTATTGTCCAATGCCTTGAGCTGTAACCAGAACAATTGACCAGAATGGCGCTGCACTAGAGGGTTCAGTGCGGCGCATAGGGCGTACTATGCTGTTAACTACCTATTTGCCTGAACCATCGGATCCGTCTTTGTTGGATGCCCACATTGCCAGTCGTCCAGCTACGCCAGTAGGCATAGTTGTGATGAATCTGGGTACTCCGGATCAACCCGATGCCGGATCCATACGACGTTACCTCAAAGAGTTTTTGTCGGATCCGCGTGTGATTGAGATTCCAAAGCCCGTGTGGCAATTGATTTTACGTGGTGCAATCTTGCCATTCAGACCACGTAAGTTGGTGGAAAAATACCAAATGATCTGGATGCCTGAAGGGGCTCCGCTGTTGGTGTATAGCCAGCGCCAAGCAGATGGGTTGCAGCAACGTCTGGACCCAACTGGCCAACACGTCAAAGTAGAACTGGCGATGCGTTATGGCAACCCGTCCGTAGAAAGTGCTGTAGATAAACTGCGTGCACAGGGTTGTGAGCGCATCTTGGTGGTGCCGTTGTATCCACAGTATGCGGCAAGTACCACAGCCACGGCGGTAGATGCTGTAACGCGTTATGCCGCGAAAATGCGTAATCAGCCTGAGCTACGTTTTATACGTAGTTATTGTGATCATCCTGCGTACATAAAGCCGTTAGCAAAATCCATTACTACCTACTGGGAAGCGCAGGGCAAACCAGAGCGTTTGCTGCTGAGCTTTCATGGTTTGCCACGTCGTTGTGCAGAAAAGGGCGATCCGTACCACCGCGAGTGCATGTTGACCACGGCAGCATTACGCCGTGAGTTGGAAGCCACTGGAGTGCCAGTGCAGG
>SRSN01000153.1 GCA_004791645.1 Alcaligenaceae bacterium 429 | reverse complement strand
CCCTTAGCCTATCTTGCCCAGACAGAGGGTGAGAAAGGGGTGGATCTGGAACAAGCCGGTTTGAGCGTGGGCGACAATGAGCCTACACAGCCGTTCTTGGAATTTGCCCAATCTATTGCGCCGCAATCCGTGTTGCGTGCTGCGATCACTAGCGCCTACCGTCGCGCCGAAGAAGACTGTTTGCCTGGCTTGATTAGCCAAGCACGCAGCAAAGACCAAGCTAAAGTACGCGAGTTAGCCCGTAAGCTGGTGACAGCGTTGCGCGCTAAAGGTCAAGGCAGTGGTGTAGACAGCTTGATTCACGAGTTCTCGTTGTCTAGCCAAGAAGGCGTGGCCTTGATGTGTTTGGCCGAAGCATTGCTACGTATTCCTGACCGCGCCACCCGTGATGCATTGATTCGCGACAAAGTGAGCAAAGGCGAATGGCAGTCACACTTGAGCTCTGGCTCTATGTTTGTGAATGCCGCAACATGGGGCTTGATGTTGACCGGCAAGCTGGTTAGTACCAGCAGCGAAAAAGGTTTGAGTTCCGCCATTGGTCGATTGATCAGCAAAGGTGGCGAGCCATTGATCCGCAAAGGTGTGGACATGGCGATGCGTTTGATGGGCGAGCACTTTGTGTGTGGTGAAACCATTTCTGATGCTTTGGCAAATGGCAGAAAATGGGAAAACAAAGGCTTTAGCTACTCCTACGATATGTTGGGCGAAGCAGCGATGACCGAAGAAGACGCGGCACGCTACTACGCTTCTTACGAGCAAGCCATTCACGCGATTGGTAAAGCATCAGGCGGCAAAGGTATTTACCAAGGCCCCGGTATCTCCATCAAATTGTCCGCGCTGCACTCCCGTTACTCACGTGCTCAGTACGACCGTGTGATGAGCGAGCTGTTGCCACGTGTTAAAGCGTTGACGATGTTGGCACGCCAATACGATGTGGGTCTGAACATCGACGCGGAAGAAGCGGATCGTCTGGAAATTTCGTTGGATCTGTTAGAGGCTCTGTGTCAGGACCCAGATCTGGCAGGTTGGAACGGTATTGGCTTTGTGATTCAAGGCTACCAAAAACGTGCTCCATACGTGATCGACTACGTGATCGACTTGGGTAGACGCACTAACCACCGTTTGATGGTGCGTTTGGTGAAAGGCGCATACTGGGATACGGAAGTTAAACGTGCGCAGGTTGATGGCTTGGAAGGCTACCCTGTTTACACCCGTAAAATTTACACCGACATCGCTTACTTGGCATGTGCGAAAAAACTGTTGAGTGCACCGGATGCGATCTTCCCGCAGTTTGCAACACACAACGCTTTAACGTTGGCTGCTATTTATGAAATGGCAGGCTCCAGCTACTACTTGGGTCAGTACGAGTTCCAGTGCTTGCATGGTATGGGTGAGCCGCTGTACGAAGAAGTGGTTGGTCCTGTTAGCCAAGGTAAATTGGCACGTCCTTGCCGTATTTACGCACCAGTAGGTACACACGAAACACTGTTGGCGTACTTGGTACGACGCTTGCTGGAAAACGGTGCGAACTCCTCGTTCGTGAACCGTATTGCTGATGAAAACGTCTCTATTGATGAGCTGATTCGTGATCCTATTGATGAAGCTGAAAGCATCAGCCCAGTAGGCGCACCTCACCCTATGATTCCGCTGCCAGCAGAGCTGTACAAAGCGCAGGGCGAGAATCGTCAGAATTCCCAAGGTTTGGACTTGTCCAACGAACACCGTTTGGCATCGTTGTCGGCAGCGCTGTTGTCCAGCACTACCAACAACTGGCACGCCAGCCCAGCTACATTGGCTGTGGTAGATGAAGCGCGTGAACAAGCTGTACTAAACCCTGCAGACCATCGCGATGTAGTGGGTAAAGTGATTTTCAGCTCTGCTGCTGAAGTGGATGCCGCGTTGGCACGATCAGTCGCGGCAGCACCAATTTGGCAGTCCACAACCGAAGAGGAGCGTGCGCGTTGCTTGCTGCGTGCGGCTGATTTGTTGGAAGCCCAGCAAACCACCATGATCGGTTTGATCGTGCGTGAAGCGGGTAAAACCTTTGCTAACGCTGTAGCAGAGATTCGTGAAGCGGTAGACTTCTTGCGCTACTACGCTAACCGTATCGACCAGCATTTCTCTAATGACAGCCACCGTCCTTTGGGCCCTGTGGTGTGTATTAGCCCTTGGAACTTCCCGCTGGCTATTTTCTTGGGTCAGGTGTCTGCGGCATTGGCTGCCGGTAATACCGTGTTGGCTAAACCCGCTGAACAGACTGGCTTGATTGCAGCCCAAGGTATTCGCTTCTTGCACGAAGCGGGTGTGCCACACGATGTTGTGCAACTGTTGCCTGGTGAGGGCGATGTGGGCGCGATGTTAGTGGGCGATGATCGTGTTCAAGGCGTGATGTTCACCGGTTCTACCGAAGTGGCTAAACGTATTTCTACTACCTTGGCACAGCGTGTGAATAACAATGGTCAACCTATCCCGCTGATTGCTGAAACCGGTGGTCAAAACGCGTTGATCGTGGACTCTTCTGCATTGCCAGAACAGGTGATTGCTGACGTACTGAACTCGGCCTTTGACTCGGCTGGTCAGCGTTGTTCAGCACTGCGTATCTTGTGTGTACAGGAAGACGTGGCTGACACCGTGATCACCATGTTGCGTGGCGCGATGCGTGAACTGCGAGTAGGTAACCCTGACGTGTTGTACGCCGATGTGGGTCCTGTGATTGATGCTGAAGCACAAGGCAATATCCGCAGCCACATTGATACTATGCGCAGCCGTGGTTTTGATGTGGAGCAGTTACCGTTGGGCGATGCATGCCAGCACGGTACGTTTGTGCCGCCAACCATCATCCAGATCAAGAGCCTTTCTGATGTAGAGCGTGAAGTGTTCGGCCCTGTGCTGCACGTCATGACCTACAAGCGTTCCGAGCAAGATGCATTGGTGAAAGCCATCAATGACACTGGCTACGGCCTGACCTTTGGGGTGCATTCACGTATTGATGAAACCATCAACCGTTTGGTAGCCCAAGTACACGCCGGCAATATGTACGTGAACCGCAATATTGTGGGTGCGGTAGTGGGTGTACAGCCATTTGGTGGTGAAGGCTTGTCGGGTACAGGTCCTAAAGCGGGCGGTCCTATTTACTTGAATCGTTTGTTAAGCCAGCGTCCAGACCAGTTGGTACTGGGTGGTAAAGCACAAAAAACTGCTAGCAACGAAGCCTTGGAAAGCCTGCAGCAGTGGGCCGACAAACATGGCGAAAAAGATCTAAGCCAAAGCTTGAAACATTTGTCTGCTGTGTCGTTGTTCAACACACGCGTTGAGTTGCCAGGCCCTACCGGCGAAACGAACACCTACAGCCTACAAGGCCGTGGTGCAGTCGTGTGTGTGCCAGCCACCAAACATGGTTTGTTGGTACAGGTAGCGACTAGCTTGGCATGTGGTAACGAAGCACTGATCGTGCGTGAAGGTGTTGCTGCAGAAGTTTTGGAACCCGTTTTAACCCAACTGCCTGAAGCTGCTCGTAAGCAGGTGGTTGTGGTGGACTCTCTGAAAGACGCGATGACACGTCGCGTAGGGGGTGTGGTATTCGAGGGGGATTGTGATGCGCTGAAATCGCTATCGCAGTTCTTAGCGGAGCAGGATGGCCCAGTGTTACAAGCGCAGGGGCGTACCAGTGCAGAGTTGGCTAATGGTCAGCTCTATAGGATGGAGCTGCTGGTAGCAGAACGTTCTCTTAGCGTAAACACCGCGGCTGCGGGAGGGAATGCCACGCTAATGGCAGTAGTCTAATTTTTACTACAACAAGCGATATGCACGGATAGCAATGTGCAGGGACAAGGGGTTTTACACCCCTTGTCTGCCTCAAAAGGGAGAATGCTATGCAAATAGCCAATATGCAGATTACGACCATGTTCGTAATCTATATCGTAGGGATGCTGTTGATCGGATGGCTGGGCTACAGGGCTACAAATGACTTGTCCGACTATATTTTGGGCGGACGCCGACTGGGGCCTTTCGTGGTGGCACTTGCCGCTGGGGCTTCGGATATGAGCGGTTGGTTGCTGATGGGCTTACCAGGCGCGGTCTATGACAACGGGATCTCCGCATCCTGGATTGCCATTGGCTTAACCTTGGGGGCGTATCTAAACTGGCGCTTCGTGGCCGCACGTTTACGTGTGTACACCGAGAGATCTGGGAATGCGCTGACATTACCCGACTTTTTCTCAAATCGTTTCGACGATAAATCCAACGTGCTGCGCATTGTGTCAGCCGTGGTAATTCTGGTGTTCTTCACGCTGTATTGCGCATCCGGTGTGGTGGCAGGTGCCAGATTGTTTGAAAGCATGTTCGGTATGTCGTACACCACAGCGATGTTTGTGGGCGCATTCTGCACCATTGCTTATGTATTCATTGGTGGTTTCTTGGCGGTGAGCTGGACAGACACCATTCAGGCTTCCTTGATGTTTACCGCGCTGATCTTGACCCCTCTGGTGGTGATCTTGGGGGCTGGTGGCTTTGCGGATGCAAACGCTGCAGTGATTGCTATTAACCCTTTGCATGCTGATTTGTGGCAGGGCGCCTCATTCGTGGGTGTGATCTCCTTGTTGGCATGGGGTCTGGGCTACTTTGGTCAGCCTCACATTCTGGTGCGCTTCATGGCAGCAGAATCGGTAAAAACTATCCCTAACGCACGTCGTATCGGTATGACATGGATGATTCTGTGTTTGGCTGGTGCCGTAGCAGTGGGTTACTTCGGTATTGCGTACTTCTCCGCGAACCCAGGCCAAGCTGCTGGCGTGAATGCGAACTCTGAGCGTGTGTTTATTGAGTTGTCCATGTTGCTGTTTAACCCATGGATTGCTGGTATTTTGTTGGCCGCTATTTTGGCGGCGGTGATGAGTACCTTGTCGGCGCAGTTGCTGGTGTGCTCAAGCTCACTGACTCAAGATATCTACAAAACCTTCATCAAACGCGATGCTACAGATGCGCAATTGGTGTGGTTTGGTCGTGCGATGGTATTGCTGGTAGCCATTGTGGCCATTATCTTGGCATGGGATCCAAATAGCCGTGTGCTGTCTATGGTGAGCTATGCATGGGCAGGTTTTGGTGCAGCCTTTGGTCCAGTGATCTTGCTGTCCGTGTTGTGGCGCAGAATGACTCGCAACGGCGCGCTGGCAGGCATGATCGTGGGTGCGGTAGTGGTACTGATTTGGAATCACTACGCTTGGTTCGGCTTGTACGAGATTATCCCAGGCTTTATCTTGGGTGCTATCGCAATCGTGATAGTGAGCGTGATGGGCAAAGAGCCGCAGCGCAGTGTGACTGAAGTCTTTGATTCGGTTAAAGAAGATCTGAGTCACGTTAGTCACTAATAGGACTAGAAGTATTTAAGAAAACGGGGTTTAAGCCCCGTTTTCTTGTCTTACATCATAAATTTTTAGACAAAAAAACGTACTGTTGAGACATATGGCGTTATAGTTTTGCCATTAAAAAATAATTATTACTAGTTCAATTGTCTGCAAAGGAGGGCAAAACACATTCCATGACTATCTTGTCAAACACTTAATGGGCATTAAGAGTTAATCCGTTTTAAAAGGCGGCAAAAATGAGTTGCGCAGAAGAAAATAAGTTAAAGGGCGGGCTGAAATCCCGTCACTTGACTATGCTATCTATAGCAGGAGTCATTGGTGGAGCGTTATTTGTAGGATCCGGGAAAGTAATTGCGAATGCTGGACCGGCTGCCATTCTGGCGTATATGGGCGGAGGAGCGCTCGTAATCTTGGTAATGCGAATGCTGGGCGAGATGGCCGTTGCTCAGCCTGATACAGGGTCTTTTTCTACCTATGCCGACCGAGCTATTGGTCACTGGGCTGGGTTTACGATTGGCTGGCTGTATTGGAGTTTCTGGTCGTTATTGATGGGATGGGAAGCCTACGTGGCTGGAGCGATTTTGCACGGTTGGTTCCCTATGATTCCTATCTGGGGCTACATGCTGATTGTGACTGCGGGGTTAATGGTTGTTAACTTCATGAACGTGCGCAATTACGGTGAGTTCGAGTTCTGGTTCGCCTTGATCAAAGTAGTTGCCATTGTGCTGTTTATTATCATTGGCTCGCTGGCGATCGTGCATCTATGGCCTTCTGGCACTACCCAAGGGTGGTCTAACCTGACATCACAAGGTTTCATGCCTAATGGCTTTGGGGCGGTGGTGGTGGCGTTGCTGGGGGCGATGTTTGCGTTTATTGGTGCGGAAATCGTGACCATTGCGGCGGCAGAATCCGAGAACCCTAGTAAGGCCATTGTGCAGACCACACGTTCCGTAGCATGGCGTATTTCACTGTTCTATGTGGGTTCGATTTTCATCGTGGTGTGTTTGATTCCTTATAACAGCCCAGGCTTGGAGTTATCCACAGAAGGTACGTATGCCGTTACTTTGAATGCATTGGGTATCCCTCATGCCAGCGAAATCGTGAACTTTGTGGTGCTGACATCAGTGTGCAGTTGCTTTAACTCGGCGCTCTACACCTCATCTCGCATGCTGTATTCCTTGTCACGTCGTGGTGATGCACCTAAGTCATTCCAGAAAGTAGGTCGCAGCACCGGTACACCGTACGTAGGTGTGGTGGTGTCCAGTGTGTTTGCGTTGGTGGCTGTGTATTTGACGGCAACTGAGACGATGGATATTTACGATGTGCTGATGCAAGCTACCGGTACGATTGCGTTGTATGTGTACCTGTGTATTGCTTTCTCGCAATTGCGTATGCGTCGTAAGCTGATCAAAGAAAAGCGCGAGCTTAGCTTCAAGATGTGGTTGTTCCCTTGGTTAACCTACGCGGTGATTGTCACTATTATCAGTGCGCTGATTGTGATGGTGATTGAGGGTACATACCGTACAGAAGTGCTCTACACCACAGGTTTGGCGTTGGTGATTGTGCTGCTAGGTGTGATTGTGGACCGCCGTCAGGCAGCCACGGCTACTCCAGTTGTGGCAGCAGAATAACGCTGGTCTATTCGCAAAGAAAACCGCTCGTGTTTACGGGCGGTTTTTTTATGGCTGTTGGTTTTTTTGGTTTTGTGTTTTATGAGTAGTGCTGAGTAGGTTGATATGCTGTATTCATTGCACGTCAAACCGAGGGGGCTTCTGCTGCTGGTGAACACGTTGCGGCAGAGTTCATCGCACGCGCCGGGAACTGCAGGAATACTTTTTGTGATTTGAAACACCAAATCAAAAAAGTTTCCTCTCCGTCCCCCGGTTGTTTTGAGTGTGTGAGGTTTACAGCCCTTTCTTCTGCCGTCTACGGCTATAGCAGTCTGTAGGGGGGGAACAGCATTCATCGCATACGCTGGGGATTGCGGAAAAGCTTTTTGTGATTTGAGACACCAAATCAAAAAAGTTTCCCTCCACCCCCGATTGTTCTGAATGTGATGATGCTTACAGCCCTTTCTTTTGGGGCGTTGGCAGGGCTTGATCCAATTGGTAAATATACGGCTTTTGTTTGTCACAGAAGTACGCATTAGCCGCAACGCTAACCACACTAAAAACCGTGGCAAGCGATGGAGGGAAAACGGAGGAAAGTGTTTTTTTATTTGGTGTACAAATTAAAAAATACTTTTCGCAGTGCTAGCTACAGCAACTGATGGTGAGTGTGTTGATGCAGCACTCATCACACACGCTGGAAACTGCAGTAAAGCAAGACACCACATCAAAAAATAAGCCACTCTCAAATCATCAAGAAGTGGCTTACATATACGCTAGCTGTCAGCCAGCTAACTCTCTTACTTACGGCATGCCCCACACGTATTAATACCCAGTATCGAGTACAACGGGCAAACACGGAACAAGCCACTTAGCAGTGGAATCAAGCCCAGCCAACCCCACCAGCCTACCGTGCCGCTGCTGGCAAGTATCACCAAGACTAGCCCTATAACGACGCGCAAAATTCTATCTATACCGCCTACGTTGGTTTTCATATGGACTCCAGTTGTACACAGGTACGTAATGGGTTTGGTCCGTTTTTTACGGACAGAAAATGGTTTTCAGGGTACTAATTAACTGCTCAATTTTTGGATCGGCGATGCGGTAATACAGGGTTTGGGCGTCGCGTCTGTAAGTGATCAGGTTTTCTTCTCGCATCTTGGCCAGATGTTGCGACAGTGCCGATTGGCTTAAGTCTACGTAACTATTTAATGCGCCTACCGTCATTTCTTGATGTTCTATCAATAAGCATAGAATCAGTAATCGGTGTTCGTTACCGACAGTACGCAGCATAGCTGCCGCTTGGCTGGCACCTTTTTGTAAGAACGCGATGGAGTCTGGTGAGGCTGTCATGATGTGGGTCTTGTATTTTAGTTTTATCTAATTTAGCAT
>SRSN01000152.1 GCA_004791645.1 Alcaligenaceae bacterium 429 | reverse complement strand
GTCTGAATGCGCACAACAAGGTATTGGAGGCAGACAACTTGACCAATTGGGCAGGCGACAGACGCAAAACAGTTTCAGCCACATCGGCGTCAAAACCTAATCTATACATGCCTGCCGCAAAATTTTCACGCAAGAGGCGCTGCGCCAGCATGAGATAAGACAGATTTACTTCCTGAATATCGCTTAACAACGTGTTTTCCATGACGGACATGACGCCTTCCCTTGCAAAAACAACAAATGACACATTTCTGACACAACGAAAACATAATCAGAAAAGTAACAAAAAACAATAAACCGAAACAAAAGCAATCAAACAATACATAAAATCGCAAATTTTCGGCATTTATACATAAAAGTCTAATAATTGAGCTGCGTATTATGCATTTTACGTATAACTCTTAACGAATATTAACAGAAGCCAATGAAAAGTCCTACTTGCAAGCCCCCTTTGAGCATGACAAAAATCAAATAATGTCAGTAAATTTACATTTCGATGTAATAAAAGCAACATAACATTACACTCGCCAGTAGACACAACACTTGTTTTTGCATTGTTTTGTTACATTCGTTTATGTGGTTCATGCATGTATGTACATTTCATATTCGATTTATGCGTAATGACTTCTCCCTCCCCTATTTACTTGCCATTCCCAACCTCTTCTCAACTACGCTCTAGACTAGAAACAACCGCAAGATCACCTACGCATGGCACAAAACCTAGTACGGCCGTATGATAAAAGCCCTTTTATCAAGAAGCGGCACCTCTTAGGACCATGACTTACATACTTGCCCTAGACCAAGGTACTTCCAGCTCTAGAAGTATTTTGTTTGATAGAGAAGGTCGTTGCGTTGCTCAAGCGCAGCAAGAGTTTGCCCAACACTTCCCTCAGTCTGGTTGGGTGGAACATGACCCATTGGCCATTTGGGAATCACAGTTAGCGACTGCTACCCGTGTACTGAAAGAAAGTGGAATTTCAGCCTCACAGATTGCCGCTATAGGTATAGCTAACCAGCGCGAAACCACACTGGTATGGGATAAGCACACGGGTGAACCTATATACCCCGCCATTGTCTGGCAAGACCGGCGCACTCAACCTTTATGCCAGGAATTGCTGGACGCAGACAAAGAAGATGAGGTTCAGGCTCGCACAGGGTTACGTTTAGATCCCTACTTTTCGGCAACTAAACTGCGTTGGATTCTCGATAACGTGCCAAACGTTCGCCTTAGAGCAGAAAAAGGCGAACTGGCCTTTGGTACGGTAGATAGCTGGCTAGTTTGGAAACTCACAGGCGGGCAACAACACCTAAGTGATGTCAGTAATGCATCACGCACCATGCTGTTCAATATACATACCCAAACCTGGGACACTACATTACTGCAACTCTTTGATATCCCTCCTGCCCTGCTGCCTACCGTACGCGCATCCAGCGATGACTTTGGCCACACTGATCCGGCTTTACTAGGTACAGCCATTCCTATTAGAGGCGTTGCAGGCGATCAGCAAGCAGCTCTATTTGGACAAGCTGGATTTGAAGCCGGTATGGTGAAAAACACCTACGGCACAGGCTGCTTCATGCTGATGCACACCGGCCACCACGCACTGAACTCTGAACATGGGCTACTGTGCACGCAAGCCGCTCAGCCTGCTTCCGGCTCAGCACAGTACGCACTAGAAGGTAGTGTATTTATTGGTGGCGCTGTGGTGCAGTGGTTACGCGATGGTCTAAAAGCCATTTCCGCTAGCCATGAAGTAGAAGCACTTGCCGAAACAGTTTCTGATTCTGACGGCGTGATTCTCGTCCCCGCTTTCACCGGCTTAGGCGCCCCTTATTGGGACCCCGATGCTCGTGGCAGTATCACGGGGCTTACCCGCAACACCTCTATGGCGCACATTGCCTATGCAGCTTTAGAAAGTATTGCATTTCAAAGCACAGCGTTACTGCAAGCAATGCTTCATGACGCACAGAAAAATGCTATTGTGCTGAAAGAGTTACGGGTAGATGGTGGTGCCTGCAGCAACAATATGTTGATGCAACTACAGGCTGATTTACTGGGCATAGATGTGGTACGCCCCGCCATGATAGAGACCACAGCATTAGGTGCAGCCTATTTAGCTGGCTTGGGGTGTGGGCTGTTTAGTTCTCAAGCAGAGCTTAGTCAACACTGGCGCATTGATAGGCGCTTTTCCCCCCGTACCTCGGCAAGTGAACGCGCCCAACGATTTGAACACTGGGAGCAAGCGGTACGCCGTACGCGAACCCTCTAACTATATATTTGCTTATGCTTCAGAAAATCCTCGTCGCTATCGCCCTATTTCTCGTGATCCTACTTGCGCTAAGCTTTGGCGAAAGTATTCTCGCGTCATTTTTTAGTTGGATTAGTTGGCTAACAGGCTCATTAGTGCAGAACGTTAATGACCTCTATGTGCTCACTGCCAATTACGTCAGTGCCCAACCCTTTAAAGTGGTGCTTGCACTTATCCTGACCGTTCCCGCTTATTACTGGTTAAGCCGTCGCGACAAAGAAAAAGGCGAACACGAACCCTCTCAGCGTAAAACCGCTATTTTGCTGGCGTTCTTCTTAGGCTGGTTAGGCGTGCACCGTTTCTATCTAGGTAAGTACGGTAGTGGGATACTGTATATATTACTGTGTGCCATTTACCCGCCGCTGGCCGTGCTATTGGGCTGGATGGATGCCATACGGTATTTCAGCATGACAGACCAAGGTTTTACACTACGCTACTCACGACGCGTTTCCTAAGTGCTAACACGATCGAAGAACGCGCGGTAAAGACAAAGAATACCGCCTAGATATAAACGGCTTGTAGCTAAAGCGATATCATCCGCCACAAAAAAGGCAGGCATCACGCCTGCCTTTTTATATTGTCTAGCGGAATTAGTCAGCAGACTCCACCTCTGCACTCACTGTCTCTTTTTCCTGCAAGGTTTCATGTGCCGCTTGCAGTGCCTGCTCTACGGTTTCAAACAAGAGTTGTTGGCGTACCTTACGCAGCAACCCGGCTCTGGCTATTTGCCTACGTAAATGCGGGTTTAGCTCTGACATCACCACACGGCAATCTAAACGCTGTAGATCTAGAATAGTTTTTTCTAACACCTGCAATGCTGTACCGTCCATAAAAGGCACATAGCGCATACGCAAAAGCAGCACCTTTGGCACTGGCTTCAGGTTCTCTATACGGCGCTCAAATACATCTACACCCGCATAGAAGAACGGCCCCTCAACCGACAGCACCTTAATTTCTTCATCGCTATTGTATTGAGACAGCAGCTCTGGCCCCACCAAACCATGTAAACGTTTTTTCTCTATCTTTTCTACGGACACACTATCTGACATACGTTTGAGGAAGTGCAGCATCGCCAACACCACCCCTATATTCACGGCTACCACCAAGTTGGCAAATACCGTGATCAGCAGTGTCACCACCAAGATAAAAACATCCGCCCAAGGCGCTTCACGCACCAGCGCATACACCGTTTTAGGTTGGCTCATATTCCACGCCACCATAAACAAGATGGCCGCCAAACTGGCTAATGGAATGTATACCGCCAAAGGGGCCAACACCAGCAGCACCAAAACCAATACCAACACGTGCACAATGCCGGCGATAGGGCTGGTGCCACCGTTACGTATATTGGTAGCAGTACGAGCGATTGCACCAGTTGCTGCAATACCGCCAAACAACGGTGCTAAAACGTTAGCAAGACCTTGCCCCACCAGCTCTTGGTTCGAGTTGTGGCGCGTATGGCTCATGTTGTCAGCCACCACGGCAGACAACAAGGACTCAATCGCCCCTAGCATAGCAATCGCAAAAGCAGGCCCCACTAAATCCAATACTCTGTTGAGCGTAATTTCAGGTAATTGAAAGCCCGGTAAGCCTCTAGGAATTTCACCAAAAGCCGAACCAATGGTCGCCACTGACTCGAACTGAAAAACGGCTTGAATCAAGCTAGCCACAACTAACGCGACCAGCGGGCCTGGCACGCGCTCCATACGTTTGATACGCGGGGTAATAATCACCAAAAACAAAGACAGCAGCGCCAGCAAAGTAGTGGTGACACTTAACGACGGTAGGCTTTGCACTAAAAACCAAAGCTGTTCATGAAACATGGCATTGGAATCAGGCGTAGGCAACCCGAAGAAGTCTTTCCACTGCCCTACCCAAATGATGATCCCAATCCCTGCGGTAAATCCCACAATCACAGGCGCTGGAATGAATTTGATCACCGCCCCCATACGCGTGAAACCAAGGATGAGCAGCATGACGCCGGCCATCAAAGTGGCAATTTGCAAACCATCTATGCCATGCTGGGCGACCACACCCGACAGGATCACAATAAAGGCACCAGTAGGCCCTGCAATCTGTACCCGACTACCGCCAAAAAGCGATACAGCCAAACCGGCAATAATAGCCGTATAAATACCTTGTTCTGGCTTCACTCCTGATGCAATCGCAAATGCCATTGCCAAGGGTAGCGCCACGATCCCCACAATGATCCCCGCCACGATGTTGGGCAACCAGTGTTTACGTTCCAGCAAACCAGCCCGTTTGGCTTCTAAAATGGCAATCATGTATGAACCTCAGAACTAAGAATCAACGTGAGCATATGCATCGCACTATCATAATATGCAATGCAGCAAGACACAAAAAGCCGCTGTATCACAGAACGTTACTCTGCGATACAGCGGCTTTTTATGCGATGAAATTTACTTCTTTAAGATACGCAAGCTATTCATAATCACCAGCAAGCTTGCCCCTACGTCAGCCAATACCGCCATCCACATGGCCGCATTACCAAACAACGCTAATACTAAGAACACGGCTTTAATGGCTAGTGCTGCTGTAATATTTTGTACCAACACTACGTGTAGCTCTTGAGACAATTTCCAGCTAGCAGGTAGTTTTGCTAAATCGTCATTCAGGATGGCAATATCGGCGGTTTTAATAGCGATATCAGACCCCATCGCCCCCATCGCAAAACCCACATCAGCCTTAGCCAAGGCTGGCGCATCATTAATACCGTCACCTACCATCGCTGTTGGGGCTTGTTGTTGCAACTGCTGCAACCACTCCAACTTTTGCTCTGGCAGCATTTCAGCTTTGTACTGTGCAATACCCAATGTGTTGGCAACCGAACCTACCGCATAAGGATTGTCACCCGAAGCTAAGTACACGTTTACACCCAATCGCTTCAGTTCTTGTAATGCTGCTGGCGCACCCGCTTTCACTGGATCACTGATGGCAAAAGCAGCCACAATCTGTTTGCCGTCATACAGGAACACAAAGCTTGCCCCTTCAGACTGCCAACGCCGCTCCCACTCTTGCAATGCCGTGGAGTTATCGACTGCACCTTGTGCCTCAGCCCACGCACGGCTACCCAAACTGTAGGTTTTTTCTACCAGTACCGCTTGCACGCCTTTACCAGGAATGGCCTCAAACCCAACCATAGCCAAACGGTCATCAGACAACTTTGCCTCGGCCAAGGCTTGTGATGCTGGATGATCAGACAAACTTGCCAACGCATGAGCCACCGCTAAGGTGGTGCTAGGCTCTGCATCCTCACGGATGAAGTGGTCACGCAATACAGGTCTACCTTCAGTCAGCGTACCTGTTTTATCCACCATCAAATTACGCACTTGACGCAGCTTTTCCAGATACGCCCCACCTTTCACCAACAGCCCTTGTCTAGCGGCGTGTGTCAAAGCACTCACCACTGCTACAGGCGTAGAGATCACCAAGGCGCATGGGCAAGCAATCACCAGCAACACCAGAGCACGGTACAGCCAATCCGCCCACACACCACCCATGAACAGCGGAGGGATCACAGCAATCGCAATCGCAAACAACACCACTATAGGCGTGTAAATGCGCGAAAACTTATCTACAAAACGCTGTACAGGCGCTTTGTTTTGCTGCGCATCTTGTACCGCATAGGTAATGCGAGCCAACAAGCTTTGGTCATAAGCCGAGGAGACGCGGTATTGCAGCTCACCCATACCATTGATAGTGCCTGCAAACACGCTGTCACCTGCACTTTTACTAACCGGCAAACTTTCGCCCGTAATGGATGCTTGGTTCACCGCGGATTGACCGGTTTCAACAACGCCGTCCAACCCCAGCCTGCCACCTGGCACTACGCGAACCAGTGTATTTAATGCCACTTCTGAGGGATGTGCAGATACCCAGCCATCAGAATCATTCCATACCTCTACGGTTTCGGGTGCCAAGGCCAAGAGACTGTCTACCGCTTGTCGTGCTCGGTCTAACGATCTAGCTTCGATAATTTCCGCCAAGCTAAATAGCGACATCACCATCGCGGCTTCAGGCCACTCACCTAGCAATACGGCACCCGTTACCGCAATGCTCATCAAGGCATTGATATTCAAGTCCAAATAACGAATGGCGATCCAGCCTTTGCGGTATACGCTCAAACCAGACAACAAGATCGCCGCTACGGACATCGTCACTACTAACCAGAAGGGAGCCGAGGACCATGCGGCAACCTCTGCCGCCAAGGCTAAGCCAACCCCAGCGCTAATACGCCCCCAAGCAGCAAACCATGAGGGTTTGGTATCAGCAGATGAGCGCGACGATAGAGCTGCGCCCTTACTTTCCAACAGTTCAGGACTCATCCCTAAACCGGATACGATCTTAATCAGAGCCTCGCGAAAACCAGGTTGATGCACTACACTTAATTGCCGCTGCATCAAGTTGAACTCCAACCCAGCAACCTCTGCGCGTGGTGTTAATGCCTTGCGCAACAGAGCCTCTTCATTAGGGCAATCCATTTGCTCAATACGCAAAATAGTTTGTTGCTGGTTATCACCCGCACCGGCAAACTTCTCAACCGCAGAGGCTGTCAAATCTGAGGGCACGCAGCACGATGTAGGCTGCTGTTCAGCTCTATCGCTATGATTATGTTCATGATCGCTGTGATCATGGTTATGATCATGATTATGTTCATGCGGTAAACGTGTCATACACAAAACCTCTTTCTCACAATGTTTTGAACAGTACACACCTTGTAGTGGCTTTAAGGTCAAGCCCTCATTCTTTATCAGGATGACAAACATCATGAAAATTGGTGAATTAGCTCAATTAGCCCGTTGCGGTACAGAAACAATACGCTATTACGAACGTATAGGACTGCTGCCGCCACCGATACGGGGTGACAACAATTACCGCCGTTACACCGACAAACATGTAGAGCAACTGCGCTTTATACGTAATTGCCGCAGCCTGGACATGACACATGAAGAGATTCGTACACTGCTGGATTACAGCAAAGCTGGTCCTACGCCAGACTGCAGCCCCATCAATGACTTAATACAAGAACACTTGCAGCACGTGACCATACGCATTCAAGAGCTGCAATCTTTGGAAACGCAATTGCGTGATTTGTACCAACAGTGCCAGCACCCTGGGCAGGTTAGTGACTGCGGCATTTTGGAAAATCTCAGCAAACTGCCGCTAGAAGAAAGAAACTCGCAAAGCCATCTAGGTTAAGCCCTGCTGCTTTGCGAGCGATGCACCTACTTATTTAGCTAAGAAACGATCACTTAGCCACATCCCCACCAACATGGCAGGTACAAACCACCATGCAGTGCCGATAAGCGCGCTCCATGACACTAAGGCTGGCCCCGGACAATAGCCCGCTAGACCCCAACCTACGCCAAACAAAGCAGCCCCTATCAACAAGCGCGCATCAATTTTCGTTGAAGTAGGTAGCTCAAACGCCACCGCAGCAACAGGTGGACTGACTGCATGTTTAGCAGTGTGAAAAGGCCACCAAGCGACAGCAATTGCCCCTACCATCACAAATGCCAGCGAGGGATCCCACTGACCAAAAAAGTCCAAGAAGTTTTGCACTTTGGTAGGCTGCCCCATGCCCGATAGCATTAACCCCACGCCAAAAAGTAGCCCTGCTACTAATGCACCTAGCGCTCCCATGATTACAGCCCTCCCCATACGTGACGCAAGAGATATACCGTTGCGCCACCTGCCACAATAAACATCACTGTTGCCGCCAACGAGCGCTTCGATAAACGCGCTAGCCCACACACCCCATGCCCACTGGTACAGCCAGAGCCCAATCTAGTACCTACGCCTACTAATAACCCTGCCACCACAATACCCAGTACAGATTGCTCTGACGGCTGTGGCAACGCACCACCTATCAAACCATACAACCAAGGTGCAGCAAAAACACCGGCAATAAACCACCACCGCCATGTCACACCTGAGTTTTTAAATAGCCCCGCTACGATGCCGCTTACTCCCAATACTCTACCGTTCATCAACAGCAAAATACTGACCGCTGCACCTATTAATGCGCCGCCAGCCAAAGACGCCCAAGGCGTAAACGCCTCCCAATTGATATGCATTGCCTTTCCTTAAACACACCACACATGTGAAACGCCATGCAGATATTTCCACATAGTCTTAATCAATATATAT
>SRSN01000151.1 GCA_004791645.1 Alcaligenaceae bacterium 429 | reverse complement strand
TTCTTACATTTATTGCAACTTACTAAAATAAAAGAAAAAGCAAAATCCTTGATGTTTCAAAAAGAGCTTTTAAATACGCTAGAATACTGAGTATGGCACTTCACTCCGAAGTGCAACTTTTATGCTGCGCTTGAAAATAAGCTCTAACCATGGTCCTTGTACCTAACTGTTTTCAACCGTAGCCGCTTTCTATGCAAAAACGAATCTCTGTCAGTCACGATGCTATACGTTGCTCATCCTGCATGCTGAATGAAATCTGCTTGCCGCTGGGGATGTCCAACCACGACCTGCAGAAGCTGGATGATCTGGTCAAGGAACGTATACGTCTGAGCAAAGGCTCTTTCCTGTTCCACCTTGATGATGAAGTTGATGCCATCTATGCATTACGCACTGGCAGCATCAAGACACAACTGGAAGACGCCTCCGGCCAAGTACAGATCACTGGCTTCTTGCTACCAGGCGAGATCATCGGCATGGACGGATTATTGAATAACCGCCATGTCTCTCACTCTATCGCACTGGAAGACAGTGAAGTCTGTGTGATGCCGTTGAACGAGCTAGATAAGCTGTCATTACAGCTACCTATCTTGCAACAACAACTGCGTCGCCTGATGAGCAAGGAAATCAACCGCTCTCATACTCTAATCATGAACTTGGGTGCGTTACGCTCTGAACAGCGTCTCGCTGCTTTCTTGATCAACCTGTCCCAGCGTTTATCTACCTTGGGTTACTCTCCTTATCAGTTCATTTTGCGCATGAGCCGTGAGGAAATCGGTAACTTTTTGGGCCTGACACTGGAAACCGTTAGCCGCCTGTTCTCGCGCTTTGCTCGCGAAGGCTTGCTGCGTATCCAACAACGCGAAGTCATGATTCTAGACCTACCTGCTCTGCAAGCCATGGCTGGAGTGGACTGCTAAACCGTAGCCCTCTACTCAAGCCACGCCACACAGCAACGCATAAGCATCATAAAAAAATCCCACGTCACAACGTGGGATTTTTTATTGCTACATAGTCGTTTGGCCTTATTCAGCCTCTACCACTACAGGTGTCTCCGGTGCCTTGTCTCGCGTTACGACCAAGCCACGCTTCTGACCACCATCGTTAATGGTTTCGCTAACCCCTGTAGGTTGCAGCACCAAGGCGATGGTCACAGCACAACCAACCATAGCCAAGAATGGGCCTGCCATAAGGATCCACGGCCAAGGCTCTTTAAACCATGGCTGCGTATCCAAATCCTGATCTATTGCATTTGACATGATGGGTCCTTTATCGTGTGCGCCCTAGCGAGGCACATAAAAACGTGTTTTCTCACTGATGAGCTCTTCACCAGACTCAGCGCTACCAGGTTTACGGGCAGTAATCACGATATCGTGCATACCCTCTTTCAAACCCGCCTCCACAGGAACTTGTACGTGCACAGGAATCAGTTCGTTCGTTGCTGCTGGCACGACGATTTCTGCACTGCCACCGCTCACTGTACTAATGGTGATACCAGGGAAACCTTCCGCACCCAACTCGATGCGCATAGGCTGTTCTGATTTGTTCATCATTTGCAGTCTATAAATGTTCTCTATATGACCGCCCGGAACTTCGCGCCCCATTACACCCCGATCTCGGATCACATCCATATGTAGATCATTACGGGCCATCAGCGAGTAAATCGCTGCCACAGTAATAAGACTCAGAATTGCAATATACACCAAGATACGTGGCCTAAACATATGCCTACGCACTTGATCCTGGCTTAAGCGCTCGGTAATAGCACGGCCAGAGGTGTAGCGGATTAACCCTTTAGGGTAATCCAGTTTTTCCATCACATCGTCACAGGCATCGACACAGGCTCCGCAACCAATACACATGTATTGCAGCCCTTCTCGAATGTCGATACCGGTCGGACAGACCTGCACACAGAGGGTACAGTCTACACAGTCCCCTAAGCCTGCTTCTTTGTGATCCACTTTCTTGGAACGTTTACCACGAGGCTCACCACGCACGTGGTCATAACTCACCACAAAGGTGTCGTCATCCACCATCACACTTTGGAAGCGTGCATACGGGCACATGTACTTACAGATAGCCTCGCGCAGGAAGCCAGCGTTACCCCACGTAGCAAAGCCGTAGAACAACAACCAGAACCACTGCCATGGGCCTAACGTGAAATCAAGAATCTGTGCACCAAGCTCACGGATAGGAGCGAAGTAACCGATAAATGTAAAACCTGTCCAAAGAGCAATCACAATCCACAAGAAGTGTTTTGTAGCTTTGAGACGCAGCTTTTTAGCACTCCAAGGAGCTTCATCCAGACGGATGCGAGCCATACGGTCGCCTTCCACCTTGCGTTCAACCCACATGAAAATTTCGGTATATACCGTTTGCGGACAGGCGTAACCACAGAAGAGACGCCCCGCCATCGCTGTAAAGAGAAACAGCGAGAATGCCGACAAAATCAGCAGCACAGTCAGATAAATAATATCTTGTGGCCACATCACGATGCCGAACATGTAGAACTTCCTCGTACCCAGATCAAACAATACGGCTTGGCGTTCATTCCACTGCAACCAAGGCAGACCGTAATAAATAATCTGGGTGAGGAATACTAGGGCGATTCGCCAGTTGGCGAACACCCCTTTTACTGATCTAGCGTAGATCTTCTTATTGACGTCGTCGATCTTAACAGCATGAGCGGACGCCTTAGCTGTCACCGGTTTGGGGGAACTAGGTGGCCACCATTCCGGTACCTGCTCTGTATTACCTTCGTCTGGTTGACGATGGGGAGCGTCACTACTCATGCTACACCTCAACTTACAATAATCACATCACAATGCTTACTTAGCATTGCTGTTGCTCAGACCCCAAACCCAACCAGCCAACAAGCGAATTTGCTCTTCGGTCAGGCGGTTTTTCTGGGCTGGCATCTGGTTATCACGACCGTTCAAGATACCTTCAACAATCACGGCTTCCGAACTGCCATACAGCCAGTTACCGCTAGTCAGGTCAGGAGCACCCAACAATTGATTGCCTTTAGCATCGGCACCGTGACATGCAAAACATGTTTGTTCAAACAGTTTTTTGCCGGACGGTACACGTGATTGGTCATGAGCCAAACTGTTCAAGGAACGCACGTACTGAGCGATGTCGGATGCTTCACCTGGGGTCAACACACCTTTGTGTGCTGTCATGATGCCGCGTCTACCTTCAGTAATAGTGTGCAGAATATCCTCAGGCTTACCACCCCACATCCAAGAGCTGTCTGTCAGGTTAGGGAAGCTTGGGCTACCTTGAGCATCGGAACCGTGACACTGAGCACAGTTGTTCAAGAACAAACGTTGGCCAATGGCACGAGCCTCTGCATCGTCAGCGATTTCATTCAAGGGCATTTCACGGAAACGAGCGTACGTTGGTGCTAAACGCTCGTTAATTTGCTCTTGCTGTGCTTGCACTTCTTTGGCGGACGAGTAACTCAACATCCCCTGATAACTACCCAGACCTGGGTACATAATCAGGTAGCCTAGTGCAAAAATACACAGTAATACGTACATAACGGTCCACCAGCGTGGCACGTTAGTATTGAGCTCCGTGATATTGCCGTCCCACACATGGGACGACTCTTGCTCTTCCATGGAAGGAGACAGCCAGGCACGCTGAGTCCACAACAACCATAGACAGAAGGCAATGCCCAACAGAGCAATAGCGGAGATATAAATCCCCCAGCCTAGATTAAAAAAATCACTCATTCGAACCTCCCTTCTCGTCAGCTTCATCCGGTAATGCGAAAGGAAGCATAGACCCATCATGGTTGGCTTTTTTACGGCCATCCGACCACGCCCAGATCACAATACCAATGAACGTCACAATGCCAAGTATTGTCATCAGACCATTCAAGAATGCAACCATGATTAGCGTCTCCCCTCGGCTACAGCTTGTTCAGCTGCTGCGCGACCTTCTACACCCATACCTTGCAGATAAGCAATCAGCGCATCTTCTTCGGTTTTACCAACCAATTGCTGAGGTGCTTTTTCAATCTGCTCGTCGGTGTAAGGCACGCCGATAATACGCAGAGCATTCATACGTGCACGCACGTCGTCATTTTCTACGCTGTTATGTTGCAGCCAAGGGTAGGCTGGCATGTTGGAAGCAGGTTCTGTATCACGAGGATTACGCAAGTGAATACGATGCCAGTTATCGGTGTACACGCCACCCACACGGGCCAAGTCAGGACCAGTACGTTTGGAACCCCACAAGAATGGGTGATCGTACACAGTCTCGCCGGCCAGAGAGTAAGGACCGTAGCGCTGTACTTCGGATTGCAGCATACGCACTTGTTGGGAGTGACAGCCTACGCAGCCTTCGCGAATGTAGATATCTCTACCTACCAAACGCAGAGGCTCGTATGGCTTCACGCCTTCTGTGGGTTCAGTCATAGAGTGCTGGAAAAACAGCGGCACGATCTGCACCAAACCCGCAAAGGAAATCACCAGAATACTGAGCACAATCAACAAACCAACGTTGCGCTCAATCGTGGCGTGTGTAAAACCTTTTTTCTCAGATGAGGACATTGATTGCTCCTTATTCCGTAACAACAGCCGGACCAACGTTAGTCGGACTGATAGCATCAGGGTTAGTCAGCGGAACAACAGGGTTCACACGAGGTTTGCCCCATGCAGTCAAGAAGACGTTCACGCCCATCATGACAATACCGCAAACAAACATAAAGCCACCCAATGCACGAATTGCATAGAACGGATAAGTTGCTTTCACCCCTTCAACGAAGCTGTATGTCAGCAAGCCATCAGGAGCAGTTGCACGCCACATCAAACCTTGCATCACCCCGGAAATCCACATCGCAGCGATATACAGCACCACGCCCAGTGTTGCCACCCAGAAGTGAATCTCTACCAGTTTTGGCAGAGCCATCTGTTTTTGGCCATACAGGCGAGGAATCATGTAGTACAGGGAACCGAAGGTCACCATCGCTACCCAACCCAGCGCACCAGAGTGCACGTGACCGATAGTCCAGTCAGTGTAGTGGGACAGGGAGTTCACAGTACGGATCGCCATCATGGAGCCTTCAAAGGTAGACATACCGTAGAAGGACAGAGAAGTTACCAGGAACTTCAAGATAGGATCTGTACGCAGTTTGTGCCAAGCGCCGGACAAGGTCATGATACCGTTGATCATCCCGCCCCAAGATGGAGCCAACAGGATCAACGAGAATGTCATACCTAAGGACTGTGTCCAGTCAGGCAAGGATGTGTACAGCAAGTGGTGAGGACCAGCCCACATGTACGTAAAGGCCAATGCCCAGAAGTGAACGATGGACAAACGGTAGGAGTACACCGGACGGTTAGCTTGCTTAGGTACGAAGTAGTACATCATCCCCAAGAAACTGGTAGTCAGGAAGAAACCCACAGCATTGTGGCCATACCACCACTGCACCATCGCATCTTGCACGCCGGCATAGACGGAGTAGGACTTCCACATGGAAACAGGAATTTCCAAGTTATTGAAGATGTGCAGTACGGCAATCGTGGTAATGAAAGCACCGTAGAACCAGTTCGCCACGTAGATGTGACGCACACGGCGTTTAACGATAGTGCCAAAGAACACCACAGCATAAGACACCCAGACGATAGTGATCAGGATATCCAGCGGCCATTCCATTTCTGCGTATTCTTTGCTGCTGGTGAAACCCATAGGCAAAGTAATCAGCGCCCCCAACATCACTAGCTGCCAACCCCAGAAGGTGAAAGAAGCCAGCTTTGTACAGTACAGACGCACCTGACAGGTACGTTGAACCACGTAGTACGACGTTGCGAACAGTGCGTTACCGCCAAAGGCGAAAATCACCAAGTTGGTATGTACTGGACGCAGACGGCCATAGCTAAACCATGGCGTTTCGAAGTTAAGTTCAGGCCAAATTAGTTGCAAGGCAACAAGTAAGCCGACACTCATGCCGATAATTCCCCAAACCACTGTCATGACGGCAAATTGCCGCACGACGCCGTAGTTGAAGACTTCGGCCTGTTTCCCGACTGTCTCGGAAGTGCCCATTTGCTTCCCCTATAACACTAACATTACAAAATTAATCTCCTGAGCCATGATCGCTCATGCTCGGCCGTTGCTCCCTGATCTTAATCAGGGAACTTATTATTAGTGTGGTGATTGTGTGGATTTATACCAACTGGCACAGATCCTCACAAACTCACACTATTTCTTTGTGCGCTCCGCATCCCTGTGCGTACTGTCATCATCGTTTAGTATTGATTCGCCAGCGGATTGGGAGTTTTCAAATTGTCCGGCAAAAATGGCCCACCAGAATGCCACCCCCATCAGGATCACAAACAGCAACGAGATCGGTATCAGGAGAAACAGTGACTCAAGCATGGTGTACCACCTTTTTTGTTATGCAGTGACTTCACTACCAGACAGGTGATTACCCGAGATACGCTGACGATAAATACGCCAAGAATTCAGGGCCACCAATAGTGAGGACAGCAGCATAGAAACAGCAGCAACCCAAGGAGAGACCAATCCTATAGCAGCTAGGGGGGTCATCAACAGGTGCCAGACAATAGAACCGTATAAATTTTGTTTGGAGATATGTTCTGTGCGTTGGATAAGAGCAGAGATGTCTGCTTCAGACTGTGCAGGTTGCACCATCAATCCCGCCTGGGCGGCGGCAACGGCTGTAGGAACGGACATGGACATGGCACAGGGACAGCTCATGACGAATAACGCCACCATCACTGCTACAGCATGATCTGGTTGGTAGAAGAACCACACCACACCCAAGGCCAAGGCCAAGATCACTTGAATAAGAACAAACCAGAAGGCTAATGAGTTAGCACGCACCGAGATACTGGCACGAAACTGTTCCACGCGATCAAAAGACTGACCACGACTAATAGACTGTCGAGCACAGAATTCCAAATAGCGGGCCGTCAGCAGAAACGCCACAAACATGCTGACAGAATCAAAATAGACTTCGCCCTGCCCTTGCCAAGTGCTGATAACGCTGGGTATGAATGCCACGATAATGCCTAAAGCAACGGGCACATCCATCCCAACTTTGAATTTTTTAAGACTGTTCCATGCGCCAGCCCAAATAGGCTGAGCACAGTAAATCATGACAGGAACGGTAAGCACTAACGCGGCCCAGTTCATGATTAGGATGGCTTTATCCATCAATACCAGACTGTCAGGTTCCATTGACTCTGAGCGCAAATACCCTGGAAAAGCAAACATCATCACCTGCATCATGGCCAACCACGCCAATCCAAGTCGCGCGAGCATGTGTTTGCGCTGACTGCGCTGCTCGTCGGAAAGACCCGCAGGGATAGTAAATATAGAGTATGCGCGCATAAAGAGAATAGATAAGCGTTAACTGCTTATTAACCGTTTACATGCATGCTAACCGTTATCGGCGAAAGCTTGAATACATGATATGAGGTACTAGTCGGGTGCATTCTACTACAAAGGTATCAGAAGGTCTGCCAACGTCTCGCTTCTGTTTGATACAGAACAAGCCGTAACATCCAAAGATGCTACGGCTTGTATCAACCCCTGATGCTAGCCTTATTCAGCGGCTTTAGCAAATTGGGCAGCTTCTGTGGAGCCTGCCAATGCGGTAGTAGAAGACTGGCCACCCTCGATAGTTTGTGTTACGGCATCGAAGTACCCTGTACCTACTTCACGCTGGTGGCGTACTGCTGTGAAGCCACGTTCTGCTGCTGCAAATTCACGCTCTTGCAGATCAACGAAAGCGGTCATGTTGTTGCGAGCATAACCGTGTGCCAGATCAAACATGCCGTAGTTCAGTGCGTGGAAACCAGCCAAGGTGATGAACTGGAATTTGTAACCCATTGCACCCAACTCACGTTGGAATTTTGCAATAGTCTGATCATCCAGATTTTTCTTCCAATTAAAGGAAGGCGAGCAGTTATATGACAGCATTTTGCCTGGGAACTGACGGTGAATGGCTTCAGCAAAGCGTTTTGCGTACTCCAAGTTCGGCGTAGATGTTTCACACCAGATCAAGTCAGCGTAAGGAGCGTAAGCCAAACCGCGCGAGATAGCTTGATCCACACCTGGACGTGTGCGGAAGAAACCTTCTACCGTGCGCTCACCTGTGATGAACGGTTTGTCGTTGTCATCTACATCGCTAGTGATCAGATCAGCCGCTTCTGCATCAGTACGAGCAACCAATACTGTAGGTACATTCAGAACATCGGCAGCCAAACGAGCAGCTACTAATTTAGCGATAGCTTCGCGGGTTGGAACCAACACTTTACCGCCCAAGTGACCACATTTTTTCACTGCGGCCAGCTGATCCTCAAAGTGAACGCCAGATGCGCCAGCCACAATCATGGATTTCATCAGCTCAAATGCGTTCAATACGCCACCGAAACCAGCCTCAGCATCGGCAACAATAGGAGCCAAATAATCGATATAGCCTTGATCACCAGGATTCATACCTTCGGACCACTGAATTTGGTCACAGCGCATCAAGGCATTGTTAATACGACGAACAACCTGAGGAACCGAGTTGATGGGGTATAACGATTGGTCAGGGTACATTTCGCCTGCGCCGTTTGCATCACCAGCAACTTGCCAGCCAGACAGGTAGATCGCTTTCAAGCCAG
>SRSN01000150.1 GCA_004791645.1 Alcaligenaceae bacterium 429 | reverse complement strand
AAGGTGAAGACACCGGTGAATGGGTGCTGATAGATTTGGGCGATATCGTGGTGCATTGTATGCAGCCTACTATTCGCCAGTACTACAACCTGGAAGAAATCTGGGGTGACAAACCCGTGGCTGTGACTCTGCTACCAGAATCCACACGTCCCGTACTGCACGAACCCTTCCAGCACGATCAGTCTGACGAAGACTAATCCCTACTCTTGGAGCATCCCTAGCGGATGCTCCAGTCATATTCGCTCATGAAAATCCATGTTATTGCTGTAGGCACGCGTATGCCGGCCTGGGTAGAACAGGCTTGGGACGACTATGCGCGCCGCATGCCTGCTGATTACGCTGTCGTACTCAAAGAAATCAAACCCGAACCTCGCACCAGTGGCAAAACGCCTGCACAAATGATGCAAGCTGAAGCTAAACGCATTCAAGCCGCTATCCCTGAACGAGCATGGTGCATTGCGCTGGACGAACGCGGTAAAGACCTCACTACCGAACACCTCAAAACTCAACTGGAAACCTGGCGTGATAAGACAGGCGATATAGCGCTTATCATTGGTGGCCCAGATGGTTTGGACCCTAGCTTTAAGGCACAATGTCAGCAGCAGATACGCATCTCGTCGCTGACCTTACCGCACCCTATGGTGCGTATCTTGCTGGTAGAACAACTCTACCGAGCATGGTCTATGCTCACTGGTCATCCCTATCATCGCAGTTGAGGAGCGCTTGTGTCCAAACGTCGTACCAAAATTGTAGCCACCCTAGGGCCGGCTTCAGAGTCCGCCACCATTATTGAACAACTGATTCTGGCAGGCATGGATGTAGCCCGTCTGAATTTTTCACACGGTAGCGCAGACGACCACCGACGCAAAGCCAAACTAGTACGCGAGATTGCGACACGACATCAACGCTATGTCGCCATCATGGGCGATTTGCAAGGCCCAAAGATTCGTATTGCCCGCTTTGCCAATACTCGCGTAGAGCTGACAAATGGCCAAGCCTTTGTGCTGTCTAATGACCACCCTGCCGACGCCGGTAATGAAAATATCGTAGGCATTGATTACCCGCCATTAGTGCAAGATTGCGCCCCCGGCGACGAATTACTGTTGGATGACGGCAGAATCATTCTGCAGGTAGACAAAGTCGAAAATAATGCGGTCTACACCACCGTAACGGCGGGTGGAGAGTTATCCAACCATAAAGGCATTAATCGACGTGGCGGCGGTATTTCGGCCCCTAGCCTCACCGACAAAGACCGCGCTGACATTCTGCTGGCAGCCGAACTAGAAGTGGACTACATCGCTGTATCCTTCCCCCGCTACGGCCGCGACATGCAACAAGCACGCGAGCTAGTACAACAAGCGGGCAGCAACGCATGGATCATTGCCAAGATTGAACGCGCTGAAGCCGTTGCCGATGACGAAGCGCTAGATGACATTATCTCCGCCAGCGATGGCGTGATGGTAGCCCGTGGTGACTTAGGTGTTGAAGTTGGCGATGCTCGCTTGGTAGGCATTCAAAAACGTATCATCCAACATGCTCGCACCCTGAACAAACTGGTCATTACCGCTACGCAGATGATGGAATCTATGGTGAGCAGCCCCATTCCGACACGAGCCGAAGTATCGGACGTCGCGAATGCTGTGCTGGATCACACGGATGCAGTCATGCTGTCGGGTGAAAGCGCCGCCGGTAAATACCCCGTAGAAGCCGTAGCAGCCATGGCACGCATTTGTGTGGGTGCTGAGCAAGAGCCCGTCAACAAACGTTCACAACACCGTTTATGGGAACGTTTTGACCGCTGCGATGACACCATTGCACTCTCTGCCATGTACGCTGCTAACCACTTCCCTGGCATCAAGGCCATCATCAGCCTAAGTGAAAGCGGTAGAACACCGTTAATCATGTCACGCATACGTTCCAGCGTACCCATTTTTTGCTTTACCCGACACATATCCACCCAAAACCGTGCAGCACTATTCAGAGGTGTTTACAGCATGCCTTTTGATGCTGCTGCCCATGCCCCTGAGGCCGTCAATCAAGCAGCCATTAACTGCTTGATTGAGCACCATATTGTGCAATCAGGAGACTGGGTAATTTTGACGCAAGGCGATCTGTATCACCCGCAAGGTGGCACGAACGGCATGCAAATACTGCAAGTACACTAACCGCATGTATAAACTCGCACACCCTTTACTACTGGCCTCTGCCAGCCCTAGACGCCACGAGCTACTGCAACAAGCCGGTATTGCTCATAACGTGGTAGACATACCCTCTCCCCCAGGTGAGGACGAGCCACACTACGCCAATGAGTCCCCTCTAGACTATGTTTGCCGTACCGCTCAAGAAAAAGCGCAACGTGCTACGGTGCACTTACACGCTCAACAACTCATCGTTCCAGGACAAGCTATTTTATGTGCCGACACCACCGTAGAGTTGCAGGGTGAGGTCTTAGGTAAGCCAGATAGCCGAGAACACGCCGCCAGCATACTGGCGCGCTTATCAGGCCATACTCATCAAGTACATACAGCTATTGTGCTGGTACATGGCCAATTAGAGTTTCGTAGCATTTCCACCAGCCACGTACGCTTTAAAACGCTCTCTGTAGATGAGATTCGTGCCTACTGCGCTAGTGGCGATTGCATGGGTAAAGCTGGCGCTTATGGCATACAAGGCTTAGCGGCAACGTTTGTAGAACATTTAGACGGTAGCTACAGCGGTGTCATGGGATTACCCCTGTACGAAACAGCTCAGTTACTACAAGAGGCAGGTTTGGTGTCTTTTGACTAATTACCTTGATCGCTAACTGACTACGCAACGCCGTAATCGAGCCCAAAAAAACCTGCTGGTGAATACTATCCAGCAGGTTTTTTATTTTCACTACCAAGGGCTTATTTCAACGCTTTGCCCAAGTCAGAGCCTCTTAACAAGCGAGAAAACTCTTCAAAACTCATGGTTTTATCATTCAGCACCACGCTACCTGTTGCAGAGTTGTAGTTCAGCACTATAGTCGCATTGCTTCCGTCGTACTGAACCAAACCCAACTTGGCATACTGTTGCGCCCCTTTAGTAAAGATTCTATCTACCATGGTACGCATCACGGCTTCTGTGGGTTTAACTATCGAACCAATCATCTCCCTAGACAATGAAGCGTTCAATGACAAATTCTTAATCATAGGCCAAGGCGCTGCCTCATCCTCTATGGGCTGAAAAGCAATCATGGCATTGACCTCGCTTACACCCCCACTATTTTTCCAAGCCAACGGGCTAATGGATACCTCAGGGCTAGTTTTCAGGAAATCCTGTGCATACCGTTTAAGTACTTCAGGATTATCCTTAAACTCTATTCTGGCCTGCTTCCATGCTCGCTCTGCTTGTAGGTCTAGATTTTTCAACTCAACGCCAAGCGTGATACCGCCAAAATCATAACCATTAAGCTGTACCGCCTCTAAATCATAGTTAACTGCCGCATGACTGATGAGCTTATCGGTCCATGCTCCAGACATTTGGACAGCGGAATTATCCATTACCACGGCCACACTTTCTGTAGGGGAACTGAACTCAAAACGCTTGCTGCTACTTTCATACTGCCCAGAGACTACGCCATTCTCTTGCTCTGTGCGCTCTACCCTCACGTGAATACCATCAAAGTGCAAACTTCTACCTGGCAACGTATCGGTGATCCCTAGCTTGTCTATATCCAGTGAACCATTCACTGAACTAAGGTCTTTGCTCACATCCACATAGAGGTAAGCCGCTGAAGTTTTCAACGTTGTGCCTTTAGCTGACTCTACCTTCACAGATGCAAAAGTGATGTGGCTTTTTACAGTGCCGTTAAACCCCACTTGGCTATCAGCCTTAACCGGCACCTCGCCATTTGCTGCCTGATACCACTCAGTACCCTCTGCTTCGTTCATCACGATGATCTGGCTATAGCTCAGCATTGGCGAGAACACGCCTGCCGATAATGCCGCGATGGGGAATGGGCCATGACTGTACTCTGCAGCAAAATGCATTTCACTGCTCCGCTTCTCTGTGCTCACTTTCAACACATATACCGCTGACGATGAAAACACACCGCGCTCATAACTGACTTGTTCCAAGCGAGCAAATTCGTTGTCATTGGTGATTTGCTCCGCCAGTTTCTCGTTCACGGACACCAAACGCTTTGCAATCATGGCTTCTGTCTTGGTACCTATATACCAACTCGCCCCCACATACACGGCACCTAATACCACTACTGCACCTAGGACTATTTTCTTTTTACTCATCACTCACCTTGATGAAATACGAGTGTTAACCGTCGTTACACTACCGTCATGTCATGCTAGAACACACTCTATCTGGCTAGACTGAGCGCAGTTCACTTGTGGACACCACACCCTAAACCCATAAAAAAACCTGCTGGAAAACTTACCAGCAGGTTTTTTAAGCATCTGTATTTAACAGATTACATCAACAGATTGCCCAAGCCGGATTCCATCAACAGCATAAAGAACTCTTCAAAGCTCATTGTTTTGCCGTTCAACACCACTGTACCGTCAGCGGAGTTATATTTCAGATCCATTTTGGTGGTTTTACCGTCGTAGCTCACCAAGCCCATGCCTGCGTATTCTTTGGAGCCTTCGTCAAACGCCATGTCGATCATGGAGCGCATGAAACCTTCTTCGGTACCAAAGATTGCACTAACCATGCTACGGGACAAAGAAGCATCGATAGTCAGGTTGTTCACAGCCGCCAATGGATCTTCTTCATCCAAGGCTGGTTGCAAAGCCACCAACGCGTTAACTACGCTCTCGCCACCTGTGTTTTTCCAGGAAGCAGGTTTGATACTGATTTCTGGTTTGCTTTCCAACAAGCGCAGCAAGTAAGTTTCAGCAACTTCTGGGTTGTCATCCAACTCATCGCTTACTTCACCCAATTCTTGCAGTGTTTTGATATCGATGTTTTTCAGACCAAAACCGAAATCAAAACTACCGTAGTCGCCGCCATTGATCTGCAATTTGCTCAGGCCGTAGTTCACAGTGGCTTCGTTCAGCATTGTGCCTGTTTGAACGCCTTCACCATCAAAGCTCAGGTTATCCAACACTACCACTACGTCTTCAGCCGCTGCACTGTACTCTGTGCGCTTTACTGTACCTTTATACGTGCTAGAAACTACGTCTTCTTTATCGGTGCTAGCAGCCTCTAAAGTGATGTCGCTCAGCAGCATGCGTTCGCCTTTGCCGGCTTCGCTGATACCAACCCATGCCAAATCAGCAACGCTATCTGTGCTGACGTAGTTTTTGCCAATGTTCAAGTACACGTTAGCCAAAGAAGTCTCTAGCAACACACCTCGTTTGGACTCTACTTTGATAGGAGCAAACACCAGATGACTTTTTACAGCACCGCTAAATTTCACTTGGCTGTCGGCTTTAACAGGCACTTCGCCGTTAGCCACTTTGTACCATTCAGTACCATCAGCTTCGTTCATCAAGATGGTCTGGCTGTAGCTCAACATTGGCGAGAAAATACCAGAAGACAGTGCGGCCATAGGGAATGGACCGTGGCTGTACTTATCAGCAAAGCGGAACTCACCTTCTTTACCGTTCAGGCTTACTTTCAGAGCATACACAGCAGACGAGGAAAACACGCCACGCTCGTAGCTGATTTTTTCCATGCGCATGTAGTCGGAGCCAGCCACTTGTTGAGCCAGCTTAGCATTGCCTTTTTCTAGCTGTTCAGTGATGACTTGTTCTGTTTTGGAACCTACATACCAGCTTGCGCCTACGTATGCCGCACCCAATACGACCACCGCACCTACGACTATTTTAGTTTTACTCATTGATCACCTTGATGGAGCAATAATTTAGATTAAAGATTCAAAACTGTATCATCATAACGAAATTCCAGTATAAACCCTGATGTTTTCTGCCACGATTTGAGTTATTTAACACTTTGAAACCATGGCCCAATCAGAGCAACATCTTGAAACTTAAAATTTCGTTACTTGGTTTCGATTTTTCGGGACAACTCTCGAGGCAGAGGGAAAGAAATTGTTTCTTCCACGCCATCCAAGGTACGCACCGAACGAGCACCTAGTTCTTGCAAACGATCCAACACTTTAGCGACCAACTCTTCGGGAGCCGACGCACCTGCGGTCACACCAATACGCTTGCTACCATCCAACCACTCAGGTTGAATCATTGCAGGGTCATCCAGCAAGTAGGCTCGTGCGCCCTTGCGTTCTGCCACTTCACGTAAA
The DNA here is from genome assembly GCA_004791645.1 of Alcaligenaceae bacterium 429. GTDB lineage: Bacteria > Pseudomonadota > Gammaproteobacteria > Burkholderiales > Burkholderiaceae_B > Paenalcaligenes. Next base: position 2,460 of record SRSN01000150.1, on the reverse strand, counting down.
CGATTAGAGTTGGAACTGTTCACACTACCCACTACCAAGACCACATCACATTGTGGTGCCATAAATTTCACTGCATCTTGGCGGTTTTGTGTGGCATAACAAATATCGCTTTTCTTCGGCTCTACAATGTTCGGGAAGCGCTCACGCAGAGCCTGAGCCACTTGTGCCGCATCATCCACCGACAACGTGGTTTGGGTCACAAACGCCAAGTTATCAGGGTTAGTAACTTCTAGGCCCAGTACGTCTTCTACTGTTTCTACTAGGTACATACCGCTATCTGCTTGACCCAATGTACCTTCTACCTCGGGATGCCCCTTGTGACCAATCATGATGATCTCGCGACCATCTTTACGCATACGAGAGACTTCCACGTGCACTTTGGTCACTAATGGACAGGTAGCATCAAATACTTTCAGCCCGCGCTGCTCGGCCTCTTCACGTACTTGCAGCGACACACCATGGGCAGAAAACACCACGATGGAACCAGCTGGTGCCTCGTCCAACTCAGCAATGAAAATCGCGCCTTTGTTACGCAGGTTTTCTACCACGTAGCGGTTATGCACAATTTCATGACGCACATAGATGGGACGGCCATGCAATTCCAAGGCTCGTTCCACAATATCAATAGCTCTATCTACCCCAGCACAAAAGCCACGCGGCTGTGCCAAGACTATATCTAGTTCAGTCAGTGACTCGTGTTGTGTAGTAGTCATAACACTCCCAAAATCTTTGCATCCAGACGGATTTTCGCCCCCGCTAAGGGGTGATTAAAATCAAACAAGGCAGCATGTTCATCCAGCTGCTTCAACACGCCAGAATAGCGCATGCCATTAACCGCTTTAAACTCGACCATATCGCCAGGTGCAAAGTGTTCGTCTTGCGCGACATTCTCGGCCAGCATTTCGCGGCTAATCCACTGCAACAAAGCAGGATTACGTTCGCCATAGGCATCTTCAGGCGTTAAATCAGCATGCAAGGTGGCGCCTTCAGGCTTACCTAGCAGCACGGCTTCTAACCCGGCAGACCATTGCCCTACTCCCATCTGCAAGGTAGCTGGGTGGCCATCAAAGGTGTTGGCGAACATGGTTCCCGCGGCGGGACCCGACATAATCTGAATGCAATAGTGCAGTGTCAGGTAAGAGTCCTCACGGACAATCACATCACTGGCATCGGTTTGAGCGTCCAAAGCCTGTCATCCTATCTGTAATTCAACAATCAACCTGCTATTTTAGTGCTACTCATGGCATCAAGCGTCAAATCCTTAAATAATTTACGGCCTAGAGAACGACTATTGCGTCACGGGGCCACTACACTCTCGGATGCTGAGTTGCTCGCCATTGTACTTCGCACTGGCTCAAGGCAGGGAAATGTGCTGCACTTGGCCCACGCTCTGTTACAGCACTTCCATGGTTTCCAAGGGCTACTAGCTAGTAGCGCAGACCAACTACAAACGCTACACGGCATAGGTCAGGCTAAAAGCTGCGAGGTCTTGGCCATTAGTGAAATTAGCCGACGTGCCTTACAAGAACAGTTACAGCGCGGTCCCACCCTTAATCAACCACAAACCGTCAAACAATATTGCATCGCCCGTATAGGCCACCAACCTATAGAGCATTGCCTAGCACTCTATCTAGATAACCAGCTACAACTGATCACTGCCGAAGAAATCGCTAAAGGCACAATCAACCAAGCCTCGGTCTACCCACGAGAACTCGTACGCGCGGCATTACAACACCACGCCTGCGCCATTATCTTGGCGCACAACCATCCCTCAGGAATCAGCACGCCCAGCCAAGCCGATATCTCATTGACGCAACATTTAAAACAAGCCCTACAACTGGTAGACATCCAGCTAGTGGATCACTTAATTATTACCCCCGGATACGCCACATCCATGGCTGAAAACCACTTGTTGTAACAAGCCAGCCATCACCGTAAAACAACATCCTGTATTTCTTATTCGGTATAAACTGCTTTTTTTGTTGGCTGTACTTTATTAAAAAAGCAGTCAATGCTAGAATTTTGTGATTATTTAGGGCACGTGGCAGATCATTTTATACATCTGTTGGCGATCCGTTTACGAACAACAGGAAGGCATCATGAAAAAAGGCATCCACCCAGAATACCGCGACGTTGTATTCCTGGATCAACAAACAGGTAACAGCTTCATCTCTCGTTCTACTGTTAACACACGTGACACAATTGAACGCGATGGCAAAACATACCCACTGTTTAAGTGTGACGTAACATCCGAGTCCCACCCATTCTACACAGGTGCTCAAACTCGTATCGTTGAAACAGGCCGCGTTGAACAGTTCCGCGCCCGTTTTGCTCGCACAGCTGGCACACGCAAAAGCAGCTAATCTGCTTTGCATGGGTAAAAAAGGCAGCCACGGCTGCATTTTTTTATGTCCTGCACTTCACCGTCTACGCCTCCGCTCTACTTCTTGTCACGTATCA
>SRSN01000014.1 GCA_004791645.1 Alcaligenaceae bacterium 429 | reverse complement strand
CACCACCCCGCCCCTGTCTTTAGGGCCGATGGTGGCAAACAAGCTGGCCTTGGTGCCCTCGTCGTTATGGAACAACTCACTCTCTACACCGTGACTCGCCAAGTAGTCACGCACAAAAGTGATGAGCTGCAAGTTGGAATCTCTACTGACCGTCGCAAAGGAGATCAGTTTTTCCAAGATGTCACGGCTAGAGAGATTACTCATCCCCAGGGACCCCGTAGCTAGGTGCTGCTGTAGGGTTCAACGCGCGGGTTAGGTAATCTTGCATTTGCGGCTTGTAGGCATGCCACAGCGCTTCTAACTTATCTATAGGCGCTTCGTCTGCCCAATCCACACGCAGGTCCACCATAGGCCAACTTACATCGCCAGCAATTTTTAGTGCTGCGGAATGTACAGGACCTGCTTCACCACCAGCGGCCATCGCTGCTTGCATGGCAGCAAGCAGTCTATCTGCCAACATGCCGGTGGTGGTTTCAAACGCCTTGGTCATGGCTTCAATCACCGCCTTGCTGGACAGCAGGTTGCCGGCCGCAACACATTGCTGCCCTTCAACGGCGTGATAAATCCCCAATGCTTCACTACCACTGAACAAGGCTGTACGCCCTTGTGCATCCACCACCGTTACTTGGCGATAGTCGTTCCAGTCATCTGTGGTTAACGCCTGTTTCAACGCATCGGCCGCACCCAGCTTGTGCTGCTGCAACTGATCCAACACACGATGCCCCAACGCTGGCAAGGTCACATTTTGAGTGGCTACCACGCCCACCCCAGCACGTACCCATGGGCATCGCGCACCCACGGCAATACTGGAGGAACTAATGGCCACACCCAACTGACCGGTTTCTGCACAACGTCCAATAATAGAGAAGGTCATGGTCTGACTCCTTACTTAGGCTTTGCTGGCTTCCCAACCTTCAGGGATCACAGCGATTACATCAATTTCCATCAACCACTGGGGCTGGCCCAGTGCTACAACTACCAAACCTGTTGAAATGGGGTACACGCCTTTCAGCCATTTGCCCACTTCTTGGTACACCGGCTCGCGGTAGCGCGGGTCGATGATGTAGGTAGTAGTTTTCACAATGTGTGACAGATCACTGCCGGCTTCTTCCAGCAACTGCTTCACGTTTTTCATCGCTTGCTCGGCTTGCGCAGCAGGATCGCCCAAACCCACCAAGTTACCGTCGAAGTCCGTACCTACTTGGCCACGAACATAAACAGTGTTACCAGCACGTACGGCCTGGCACAGATCGTTGTCCAACGTCTGGTTAGGGTACGTGTCTTTGGTGTTGAACATACGGATACGAGTATGTGTAGGCATTGCGTTATTCCTCATCAATGGAATGCACTATTAGGTAATTACTCAGCGGTTACTGCTTGGGCTGTGGGGTTTTCTTCGTGGTACGCACGGTAGGTTTGTTGTGTAGCAATGTGACCTGCTACGTGCTTAGCGTCGTGCCATACACCCCAGATAAAGGAGGAACCACGACGTGACTGCCACGGCAAACCCAAGAAGTACACACCGCGTTCTTCAGTAGACACACCACGCTGATGCAGCGGTTTGCCTTTTTCATCAAAGGTGTCCACTTCCAACCAACTGTAGTCTGTGGCGTAGCCCGTTGCCCAAATGATGGTGCGTACACCAGCGTTGATCAGGTCCAGTTCCAGCACAGGGTTCACCATGCAATCTGGGTCGGCCAACAGCGCACGTGCTTCTGGGTCTTCAGGCAAATCCAAACCGTTACGAGTAACGTACTCATCCGCCGCATCCAACAAGGCCATCAAGTTGGCATCGCCAGCGCGAATGTTGTCGCCCAAATCGTTTTGGAAAGACACTTTGCCGTCTGCAAATGATTTAGTTAGGCCCACCAGTTTCATGCCTTGGGCAGCTAGTTTGCGGAAGTCGATGGTGTAACCACCGTTTGCACCACTCACAGCAATGGTTACGTGCTCACGACCGGGGGTAACTTTCTCGGCATCCCACAAGCCCAACACACCCAACCACCAGCAGAAATCACGGTTACGGTAGCTACGTGGTGGACGGTCGTGTGGGCCTACTGACAGGTAGACATCACGGCCAGAACGCAGCAATTCTTCTGCGATCTGCACACCTGACGAACCCGCACCGACCACCAACACACCACCCTCAGGCAACTGCTCAGGGTTCAGGTATGCCGCCGAGTGAATCTGGTGCAAGCGCTCATCTTTAGGCGCAATGGCAGGAATCACAGGGCATTGGAAAGGGCCAGTTGCTACAACCAAGTTCAACGCATCAAACACACCAGCGGAGGTTTCAACACGGAAGCCTGGACGGCCTTCGTTGCGCACCGCTTTTTTCACTTCTACGCCAGTACGAATAGGCGCATCAATTTGTTTGGCGTAGGCTTCAAAGTAATCAGCAACCTGATCTTTGCTGGCAAACGCATCAGGGCTGATGCCAGGAAAGGTCATACCGGGGAAGCGGTCGTGCCAGGCTGGGCCGTTAGCCACTAGGGAATCCCAGCGGCCTGTGCGCCAGCGCTCGGCGATACGATCACGTTCCAGCACTACGTGTGCCACACCCAATTTGCTCAAATGCTCGCTGGCCGCAACACCAGCTTGGCCGGCACCAATCACCAGCGTATCAATGGATTCAATAGTCATTTTTCGGTTTCCTTCTGAACGGATATAGTCCGGCAGCGTTATGTCGCTGCTACAGCTGCCACCTCACCTGCCCGGATAGGTTTGCGCTGCGTTAAATTTCAAAATTAGAGTTATGACGGCACTGCTCTATCAGTGTTGGCGGTCAGGCCATGTACTGGCCTGACACGCTAGGAAAATCATGCAGTTTTGGTGCTCAAACCTGCTACAGCACTACGCTGTGTCAATGCACTCACCACGAATACGGTGATGGAGTTCAAGACCAAGGCGATCAAACCGATGTTGATGGCGTACAGGTTGAATTCACTGAAGTACATGGCGAACACGGCTGCAATACCTACCAACAAACCGCTCAATACACCTGCCGCAGTCGCTCGTTTGAAGAACACGACGGACAGCAGACCTGGCAACATCTGGCCAAAACCGGCGTAAGCGGTGTTCATCAGGTTCAGCATCAAGCTTGGCAATACCACGGTCAGAATCATGGAGATGATCAGGTACACCAGAATCACAATCTGCGACAAACGCTTCTGTGATTGCAGAGGCACGTTGCTCACCAAGTTACGGGTGAAAATACCGCCTACCGACAAGGAAATTACCGAGATCAGAATCAAGCCAGACAACGCTGCACCAGCGGCCACAAAACCTACCGCCCAGCTTGGCAATACATCAATAGCCGTTGCGATAAACGCGTGGTTAGGACTTGGCAGATTCGGAATCTTCACCATGGCGTAGTAGGCTGCTGCGATCAGGAACGGGAACATCAGCATGTACAGAGGCATAAAACGTTTAGCGCGCTTAATACCGCCTTCGGACTTGCTGGTGAACAAGATCGTGATCATGAATGGCAAGCAGTAGAACGCCATGGACTGGAACACGATGGTGGACATAGAGAACACCACTTCGTCTTGGTTAGCGTACGCAATGGACGCACCTTGATCACGTGCAGCCGTAAACAGTTCTTCCACACCACCCATTTTGTGGAATGCCGCCCAACCCACACCAACAATCGCGCCAAACAGCAGAATGTCTTTCAACACCGCAATCATGGCGGGCGCTTTCACACCAGAAATAGAGATGTAGATAAAGGCAATCGCACCCGCAATAATCACAGCAATCACAGGATCGATTTCATAGCCCAGCGCATTCAATGCCACGATCAAACCTTGGAATTGCATTTGTGCCCAAGGGATCAAGAACATCAGGTAGCACACTGCCACTACCAGTTCCAAGGTACGGCTTTTGAAATGGCTTTTAAACAAATCGGGCGCGGTCATTGCATCGTAGTGCTTACCGGCTTTCCAGATTTTGGGCGCCAAAAAGTAGCCCACAGGGTAGATCAACAGCAAGAACGCCATGAACCAAATACCGTAGTTCACGCCCTTAGCATAAATACTGCCGGGCAAACCAATCACGGTTGCCACACTGTAGATTTCACCTACGGCCAAGAAGAACAGGATGATCACGCCAAACGAGCGGCCACCCACCAGAAAATCAGCCACGTCCCCTTTCTTAGCATTGCGATTGACCATCAAGGCCAATAACAACGAGAACAGGATGATTGAAATGAAAATAAAAGCTGCCATGAGTATTCCTTAGCGATTGTTGTTATTCGTCTTGGTAGTCTTTTTTATCCAATAACCACGCTGTGGAAATACAGATGGTGGTCAGGAAGAACCACAAGAACACCCAGAAATACAAAGGCGGAAAACCTAAGATGAACTCGGTACTAAAGCGAAAATGGTAAATACCCAGCATGACGCTGGCGTAGGGAATGATCAGCCCAATAAATAGGCTCAAGAAACGTCTTGTCATGACCCCTCCTCGTGTGATGACTTGATGAGGTTGTGATGCTAGCCCAGGGATGCTTGAATCCTTAACTACTAAAAAGCTTGTCAAGCCATAAGCTAAATATCACTAGTCACGCTAAGCCGCGCCACGATTGGGCTTCAGAGATATGTAAAAAACTCAATCTTTTAAGCTTCTAGGGAAAACCCCAGCACCAACAACCGCCCTCAACATTGCGTTATGAGCACTCAATTGCCGGTATTTAACGTAAAAATCCCTCACGCATCGCTTTTCACCCCCTACAATAGTGGCAAGTACACCGGTGCAAGGACAAGCACCCCAAGCAGGAGGGCCGCATGGCTTTCTACACATTACGACAACTCAAATACTTCGTGACCACCGTACAAGCCGGTAGCGTCGCAGGCGCATCACGCCAACTGCATATTGCCCAACCTTCCATTTCCAACGCTATCAAAAACCTGGAAGACAGTTTTGGGGTGCAATTATTCATTCGTCACCACGCGCAAGGCGTAACCCTCACCTCTAGTGGCGAACGTTTTTACCGCAAAGCAGAAGAGCTGCTGCGCATGTCTTACGAGTTTGAACAAAACGCGCTGGCTGATAACGATGTAGTTACCGGCAAGATAGACATTGGCTGTTTTGAAACCGTGGCACCGCTGTATCTGCCCATGCTCTTGGCCGAATTCCGTGATCGTCACCCAGGGCTGAATCTGCGTCTGCGCGATGGCGATCAACAAGACTTGGTGCAAGGGCTTACTGCTGGTACGTTTGACTTGGTGTTTCTGTACGAGCATGAGTTAGACGGCACCATCGAAACAGAACCCTTAATGCCGCCGCAAAAGCCCTATGTATTGCTGCCCGAAAACCATCCCTTTGCGCAGCAAGAAAGCATCTCCATGTTTGATCTGTGTGCTGAGCCCATGATCTTGCTGGACATACAACCTAGCCGCACTTTCTTTGTCAGCTTATTCCACGATCTAGGGCTAACCCCCAATATCGTATTTGGCTCGCCATCCATTGAAATGGTGCGCGGCATGGTAGCCCAAGGCTTTGGTTTCTCGCTGCTGGTAACGCGCCCCGTCATTGACCGTACCTACGACGGCAAGCGCATTGTGTGCGTGGATATTAAAGAGCCAGTAGCGCGTTCTGGCCTAGTATGTGCCCGCCTTAAACGCACTCAACTCACTAAGCCCGCACAACTGTTCTTAGACTTCTGTCGTACCCGTTTAGCGCAACTGGATTCTGCCGGGCGACTGCCACCGCCCCTAGACTGAAGCCTGTTCACAAATCATAAAAAACGCCCCACCACAAGGAAAGCACCTGTGTGTGGGGCGAACTCACTTATCCACGTTTTACCGCAATTTAACTACTTAGAAGTGCCACTCAGCCTGCAACATAGGCGCTGTAGTTTTAATACCTGGTTTTAGGTTGCCATTGGCCATGTAACGGTTACCAAACTTGTTATGCCAGTATTCGTAACCTACGCCTAGCCAGAAGGTGTTTTTGGTGTCGAACATCACTTTACCCACGTCCATCATCAATGAGGCACGCACAAGTACTTCGGACTTAGTGCTGATACCTGCATAGTCACGGCCTTTGGGGCTGTTGTAGTTAGCAAAGCCTTGGAATTTGAAGGGTACAGAACCCACATCAAAGGGTAGATTCCACGCTAGGCTTGCCATAAATTGCGGATCAAACGAGGCATTACTGTCTGGGCACGCCGGAGCACCCAACCCGCAGTGGTTCCACTCTTTACCGTACATCAGGCTCAAATCTAAGAAGCCACGAGGCACATCAAACTTCAAGGTAGGCCCTACCACCAACAACCGCTTGCGCGGGCCAAAGGCAGTGTTTTTAGTGTTCAGGTCAAACCCAGCCGTTAAGGCCACATCTTTCACAGGGCCAAAGCTTAAGTCCGTATCAAACACCTTTCCCATAGACAACTGATGGCGATAGGTAGCGTAGAACTCGGTAGCGCCATTATTACCACCACTAGAGGGATCAGCCTTGCTGGATTGCAGCATGTCTACGTTGAAAAAGTTTTGTCCGTAGTTGTAGCCACTGACGTGCGTGAAGCTGAGGATGTTTTTCGTCACATCCTTATCATTCATAGGCTCGTGAAACTGTGTGCCATAGCGATAACTAAAGAAGTTGTCGCTCCATGTGATCGCTTGTGCAGACGTGCTGAACGCTGCCATCGCCACTACCGATGCTCCCAACAGCGTAGTACTTAAGGTTTTCATTATTGTCTCCCCTTCGTTATAGAGTGCGCCGTAGATCTTTGTCCGTTGTAGACGCACCTTTGGTGTAAAAAATCGTCGTATTTACTTTCCTTTGATTACCAAAACAGATGTGGCTGGGCGTTAACCCTTATGAAGGCTAGCCACCAAAGCAAGAAGGCTGCCCACCGGACAGCCTTCTATGTTTTTCGTTTAGTGCTGGGAAGCCAGCTGTTGTGTGCCGCTTGGCTCCTGAGTGACCAGTCTAGGCCCTGTCTCAGTCGCGGTGGCTGTAGCAGGTGCGCTGCTTTCTTGTTTGCGACGCTCTGGGCGGCTGATGCCATTGAAGAACAAGTTCAATGTGATCGCGGATACCGCCGCCAACAAAATACCACTGTGCAGCAACGGAGCCAGTACGCTAGGCATTTTGTCCAGCAAGTGCTCGGCTACCAGAGGAATCATGCCCATACCCAAGCTGATTGCCACAATGTAAGGGTTGTAGCGGTTGCTGTTCAGGTCAGCAGACATCAGGATTTTGATCCCTGTGGACGCCACCATACCGAACATCACAATCCCTGCACCACCCAATACATAGTTAGGGATAGAGGCCACGATGAATGCCATTTTAGGGAACAGGCCCAGGGCAATCAGGAACACACCGCCCATCACGCACACCCAACGGCTACGCACACCGGTCACGCTGACCAAGCCTACGTTTTGCGAGAACGAGCTGTGTGGGAACGTGTTCATCACACCGCCAATCAAGGTACCCAGACCATCTGTAGACAAACCACGTACTAAGTCTTCACGGCTAGGTGGACGACCACAAATAGAGCCCAACGCCAAGAACATACCCAGCGATTCCACCATGATCACAACCATGATCAACGACAAAATAGCGGCAGCACCCAATAGGCTCCAGCTCAGTGTAGGCACACCAAAGGCGAAAGGTTTAACAATCGCTACCCAGCTTGCATCGCCCAAACCATCAAAGTTAATGCGACCTTGAGCCAGTGCGATAAAGAAACCCGCCAACAAACCAATCAATACGGCCACGTTAGACAAGAAGCCTTTAGCGAATTTGGTGATCCCCAAGATGATCAACAACACGACCAGCGCCGTACCCAAGTTCTGCATAGAACCGTACTCTGGGTTGGCAATCATTTGACCGGTTACTTGATCTAGGATTTGCGGCTTACCGCCCCCTACCCACTCCAAACCCACACGCATCAAGGTAATACCAATCACGGTAATGATGATGCCGGTAACAACTGGCGGGAACAGCCCCATCATGCGACTAAATATAGGCGCAATCAGAATACTGAAAATACCGGCCAAAATGGTGGCCCCGAAAATACCCGTCAACCCTAGATTAGGATCCAGACCAATCGCGATCATAGGGCTCACTGCCGCGAACGACACACCCATCATCACCGGTAACTTAATACCAAACACGCCTACCCCACGCGCTTGGATAATTGTGATCAGACCACAGCACAACAAGTCTGCATTAATCAACAAAGCAATCTGCTCTTTGGTCAGACCCAGCGCAGCACCGATAATCAACGGCACAGCCACCGCACCCGCATACATGACCATCACGTGTTGAATGCCCAGCGTAGCCAGACTACCTAGCGGTAATTTCTCGTCTACACCACCACAATCAACCGGCTGACTTTTCTCTGTTTGAGCTGACATCTAGGGTCTCCTTTTTTAATATACGTTCAGACTCCCTACATATCCTCAGAAATGGCCTATGGCCGTCAAACAGGTTTAGAGAGTCGGTCAGGCTTCGGGCTTGTTTTGTTTGTCCCTTGAGTTGTGATGACCACAACCACAGCCTGTACATGCTGCGATGTCTAGCAGCACACGCATAAAGTTAAAGGAAGGGTGATATCACCGAAAGGTGGTACGGTTTAATAAGTGGAATATGCAAACGCTTATAGCCCCGAAGCGTTTTCTTGCATTTGCTGATAGAGCCGATGAAATGGGGCTTAGCGTGGGTATAGCGTGATGTATATGCCACGTTTTTCTACGTTTTTTGGCCCTTAGGGGTATTGCCCATCTAGTAGGTGCAAAAAAAGTATGTTATTGCCCGTTTGCTTAATCCTACGCAACCGTAGCCTGACCTCCTTATCAGGCTATCTTCCTTCCTGTCGTTGACGCTAGTTTAGCGTCTAGAGCTAACTGCCGCCCCCGCAGAAGCGATAATCACCGCCGCAATGCCTAACCACTGTAGGCCTTGCAACTGCTCGTGCAAGAAGAGCAGACCAAATAACGCCGCGAAAGCGGGTTCTAAACTTAGCATCATGCCAAACACACTGGCAGGCATGCGCGTTAGCGCCATCACCTCTAAGGTAAAGGGAATCGCGGTGGACAATACACCCACCGCCAACGCGACTGGAATCAAAGCAGGGTTTAATAAGGACGAACCTGCCGTCCACACACCCACAGGCAGCACCACCAAGGTAGCAATTAACGTGCCCCATGCCGCCGTAGACGTACCGTAGGCAGACCCTGCTTTCTTACCAAATACAATATAGAGTGCCCAGCACCCACCTGCCGCTAACGCAAACAGCATACCAATGGGGTCTAGGTCTACGCCGCTTACGCTAGGCAACAGCAGTATCAAACCACCCGCTGCAATCACCACCCAGACAATATCGCGCACCCGTCTAGAACCTGCCAAGGCCACCACTAATGGCCCTAAAAACTCTAGCGACACGGCAATACCCAATGGGATAGTAGACAGCGAGGTATAAAACAGCATATTCATCATGCCTAATGACACGCCATACGCCAGTAACGCTTTGAACTGCCCACTACCCGACACAGGCGTGCGCCAAGGGCGTAGCACCAGCATCATTAACATTGCGCCCACAGCAAGACGCAGCGTGGTAGTGCCCAACGCCCCCACTGCAGGAAACATGCTCTTGGCGAGCGTTGCCCCAAACTGCAGTGACGCCATCGCCACCAACAACACACCAATCGCAAATAATGGCACCGACACAGGCGATGCAGTAGGTTTATTCAACACAGCAACCATCAAAGAAAACGAAATACCCCTTGTGCAGGAATGCACAAGACCCGTGCAAGCAGCAGAACTGTAGAAGAAACAGTGTGATGCTGTGTTTTACATGCGTTTGGTAACTCTGCCCATTCTGAGTACCCAATACGCAATTAATCCTATCACCACGCCCCAGAACGCTGAACCCAAACCACCTAGCGACATCCCAGACGCGGTCACTAAAAAGGTAATAACCGAAGGCTCTATATACGTAAGGTCATCGGCCAGTAAACGTATGTTGGCCACGATAGCCCCTATTAATGCCAACCCTGCCAATGCCGACACCAGTGCCGCCGGTATGGCCGAAAAAATCAGCACAATACTGCCCGCCAACGTACCACCAATGAGATAAATCACGCCGCTCGCAATACCCGCCACATAGCGCTTTTCTGGGTCAGCATGACTTTCTTTACCTGTACATAGTGCAGCGGTAATAGCAGCCAGCACAATGGTGATACCACCAAAAAATGCCACCACCATAGACGCTAACCCCGCGCCCGTTACCACAGCGCGTGATGGTGCGTTGTAGCCTGCCAAACGCATCACCACCATACCGGGTAAAAATTGCCCTGTCAGGCTCACCACTACCAACGGTAGGGTGAAACTGAAAAATACTTTTAACGAAAACTCGGGCATGGTGAAAATGGGTGTACCCCATTCCAACCTTAAGGTATCCAACTGCGTATGGCCTTGCATATACGCCATCAAAAAGCCCGTAATCGCGACCAGAATGACCGTGTAGCTAGGCCATAAGCGTTTGCTAATCAAATACACGCCCAACATCGCAAACACTACCGAAGGCAAATCCATACTGGCCTGAAAAGCTTGTACGCCAAACTGGAACAAAATCCCTGCCATCATGGCCGCCGCAATCCCCTTGGGGATGTACTGCACAATGCGTTCAAAGTAGCCGGTGAAACCAATCACTGCCGTAATCACCGCAGCACTGAAATACGCTCCCACCACTTCTGCCATGGAAATTTCAGGGAATAAATTAATTAGTAATGCGGTACCTGGTGCCGTCCACGCCGTAATAACGGGCATACGCAACCACAAGCTCAACACCAGACCACTCACGCCCGACCCGATTGAAATTGCCCAAATCCACGAGCTCAACATTTCTGCTGAAAAACCACCTACGTGCGCTGCCTGAATAAAAATTACCAACGGCCCACAATAGGAAATCAACACAGCCAAAAAGCCGGCCACCCATGCCGACAACGACCAATTCTTCATCTAGATGTCTCTCTGTTTTATTCTCCGCCGTCAGTACTGTACACCCATCTTTTAGCCTTAGCGAAAACACGACATTTTGCTGAATTTCTTTTGCATCTTTCATGCATCTGGATATAGACTACTTAGTCTAATTTCCAAAAATCCTTTTTAGGGGCCTGCTGAGCCCCTGCGGTCTGTACCCCTTCGTGGTACGTAGCTAGGCCGCCATTCCTTTTATCGTTTACCTTTACAGCCTTGCTAACCAGCTCGGTTGAAATCAACTATCTAAGTCATCACCCCATACGCGTGGTGACTGCTGTTAAAAATTCCGTCTTACCCTTTCGGAGCGTTATAGTGTTACGTCGCTTTGAGGGTCTAGTTGACCCTTTCCCCCCAATGGAAAGCAAAGTCCCGCCTAAGGGCTTGGCTGCTTTCCTGTGGTATTGCACGCAGGGTTCGCGCAAATACCTAGCCTTATTGGCGATATTCAGTGCCAGCGTCTCTATTTTTGAAGCATGGTTATTTGCGTTTTTAGGCCAAGTCGTTGATTTGTTGTCGGTATGGCAAGCAGGCGAGCCGCTATCTAGCCATGAGCAAACTGTGCTGTGGAGCATAGGTGCCGTACTGGCAGGCAGTGTAGTGCTGGTTGCCCTACATACCTTCATACAGCACCAAACCTTGGCGATTAACTTCCCGTTGCGGTTGCGTTGGAACTTCCACCGCCTGATGCTGCGCCAAAGCATGTCCTTTTTCTCGGACGAGTTTGCCGGCCGCGTGACCACTAAAGTCATGCAAACCGCCTTGGCCGTACGAGAGGTGCTATTCACCTTCATTGAAATCGTGCTGGGCATAGGCGTGTACTTCTTAACCATTCTGGCCTTGGCCGCTGGTTTTGACATACGCCTGATTATTCCCTTTGTGGCATGGATTGTTCTCTACTGTTTAACCATGCGGTACTTCGTGCCACGCTTAGGCAAAGTAGGAGCAGAACAAGCGCATGCTCGTTCCTCCATGACCGGTAGAATCACCGATGCGTACTCCAACATCACCACGGTCAAACTGTTCTCGCACACTAAACGTGAAGCACTGTTTGCACGCTCGGCGATGGAAGACTTTCAAGAAACTGGCTACAGGCAAATGCGTCTGATCAGTATGTTTGAAATCGTGAACCAAATACTGGTTGCGGCCTTGATTGCGAGTGCAGGTGGTTACGCCTTACTGCTCTGGCATAACGGTGAAATCGGTACAGGTGCAGTGGCCGCAGTAACGGCAATGGCTGTGCGTGTAAACGGCATGTCGCACTGGATTATGTGGCAAATGGCATCACTGTTTGAAAACATTGGTACGGTGCAAGACGGCCTAGGTACGCTGACGCGTGCTGCCTCGGTACAAGATGCCCCTAATGCCCCTGCACTGGAAGTTAAGCACGGCGAAGTCGCCTTTGATCAGGTGAGCTTTAACTACAACGGCGAACGCCAAGTGCTGGACAACCTGTCACTAAACATCAAACCCGGTGAAAAAATCGGTTTGGTGGGACGATCAGGGGCAGGTAAATCAACGCTGATTAATCTGCTGCTACGCTTTTACGATGTAGACAGTGGCCAAATCCGCATTGATAACCAAAACATTGCTACTGTCACGCAAGACAGCTTGCGTAGTGCGATTGGTATGGTGACGCAAGACACATCGTTATTGCACCGCTCCATTCGTGAAAACATTGCCTATGGTCACCCTGATGCCACGGATGAAGACATTCGCGCAGCCGCTATTCGTGCCCAAGCTGACGAGTTCATCCAGCAACTTAGCGACCAAAACGGTAAAACTGGCTACGACACTATGGTGGGTGAGCGCGGTGTAAAACTGTCTGGCGGTCAACGTCAGCGTATTGCTATTGCTCGCGTGATGCTGAAAAACGCTCCCATCCTGCTGTTGGATGAAGCAACCAGCGCGCTGGATTCAGAGGTGGAAATCGCCATTCAAGACAGCTTGAACGAAGTGATGGCAGGCAAAACGGTAATCGCTATTGCGCACCGCTTATCTACCATTGCGGCGATGGATAGGCTGATTGTGATGGACCAAGGTCAGATCATCGAACAAGGCAGCCATGCCGAATTGCTGAAACTAAACGGTGTATACGCCCGTCTGTGGCATCACCAAAGCGGTGGTTTCTTAGCGCAAGACGAGTAATTCACGTCACAAAAAAGAAAAGCCCCAGCAATGGGGCTTTTCTTTATGGTGGCAGCAACACTCCGTCATGCGCACAACTGCTTAGTGTTCTACCTCTGGCTCAGGATAGGTTTCCCTTACCCCCAACGCCGCTACAAAACCTAGCACACTGATCCCCACAGGCAACCATAACGCAGTGATGTAGACCGATGCGCCGTCAGCAGCTGCCGACGCTATTAACCAGCCATATACCGTTTGCACAATTGCTGTCACTAAAAACACGCCCATATTCACCAGTGCAATGGCCGAGCCAGCCACAGCGGCAGGCACACTTTCTTTGGCTGCCGCAAACGCTACCGTTACCTGCGCACCACTTGATAATCCCAAGACTAAGAAACACACTAGGCTCGCAGCGAAATCCACTTCTGGCCCCCACAGTAGCCAAATCCACGCGGCAACATTCAATAATGACGACAGCCAAATAAAGTGCTTACGGGTGCGCCAGCTGTCAGAGAGCTTGCCCACGATGGGGGAGCATAGCCCATAAGGCACCAATGCCAGCGTTAACACCAAGGATGCTGACGCCCCAGATAAACCATAGCCATCGCTTAATAAATGGGTACCCCATAAACCAGCAAACGCATAGAAAGTGCCGTTGGTACCCGCAATCGCGACCAGAAGCAGCCATAGCTGGCGGCTTTTTAGTACATCTAACCATAGCTCACGACGTAATACGTTTTGCCCTGCTTGCCCGGCAGGCTGCATGCCATCGCTATACCCGGCTGGGGCTCGCCAACTCAACAAAATCAAGGCCGCCACAATCAGTGTCAGCACGCCCAGCACCATGAAAATCACACGCCAATCAGTCAATGCTAATAAGAGTCTGGCCGGCGCTTCCGACACGATAGAACCCAAGGTACCGATTAAGAGCGTTACCCCTGTGACCAAGCCAAACTGGCGTCCATCAAACCAGATCGCATTGCTCTTCATCACCGCCACAAACACCAGCGACATCCCCAGCCCTACTAATAACGGGCCTAGCAATGCTGCACTATAGCTTGATGCCATGCTTAGAATGATGGCCCCTACACCCGTCAGTAACGTGCCCAACGCAGCAGGTAACCGTATACCAAAGCGGTCTATCACCAAACCCGCTGGTACCTGCATCACGGTGTACACCCAGAAATGCATGGCTGCCAAACCACCCAAGGCGGTAGCCTCTAGCCCTAGGCTATTACCTATGGGCGCAGCAAATGTGGCGGGGGCAAATCGATTAAAGAATCCAATAAAAAAAGCCGTTGCCAATAACGCATAACTGATTGCTCTCGCCGTACTTTTATCCTGCATTGGCGTCCTCCTGTCTACTTCTCTGTTTGTCTCGTTTTCATGGCGCTGCCTCTAGCAGATATCTGTATCTTTCAGACCTACCCCTAGCATTTACGTAGCCATAGCAAAACCTATCGCATTACTCAAAGGTAGCGATAGCTAAAAGAAGAAGGGATATACGATGCTGAATAGTGGACCAATAACACAGTGCCCATGCAGCATAAATGTAGAGGTGCAGCGTTGAAGCTAGAGGTTTTACTATACGCGCCTAAGAATTACCTATCCACTGCGTATACCCTCTCTTTCGTTTCAAGGGGTAAACCTAAGCGAGCAAACACCTGATTCACCCTGCTGCCCACCGTATAATTCATAGACTTCTTTTGCATATGCGAACACTGCACAGTCTATGTCGTACAACCCACTACTTAGTGCTTACTTCCACCTTCTTAGCGACGGCGACTACAGTCATACGACATTGCTGTCGCCCATTGCGGTGCAAGAGTACAGTGAAGAGTTTTCTTTTCACCCAGCCGTTCAACTGTTTGGCGGGTACGTGCTGGACGACCTAGGTACCAGCAATCACCATTTGTTGATTACCACTGGCCCTCTGGCTGGCTGCGTGTATTACTTGTCGCACGACGATGATTCACGCGTGGTGTTTGCGACCTCTAGCGACTTTCTGGCTGCCGTTTTACAGGCACAGCAAACCGAGCAAGATAGTAGCGATCTACACCCTGCCCTTAGCCCTTTGGCAAAAAACCAAAGCGCGCTAAGTGCGCTGATCACTGAGTTATTGGATTCGGGCGATGAGGAAGCGGAAGACCTGCTGCCCTCGCTATTACCATCTGTAGACTTAAACGACCTTGCTTTGCTGCAACGCCTAGCCACCAGTGATAATTTTTACCTAGGTGAGGCGCTGGCACATGAAATCATCAAACGCCCTGCCGCACATCTACTACCCATTGCACAATTATGTGCGGCGCATGCGCACAGCCAAGTATCTGGCGTTGGTGCCAAAGCGGTGCGTAGCATCCAAGCCTTACGCTACGCACCAGCTTAGGTTTTAGTACCGGTACTTCACCGTCAGCATCGCATTACGCGGTGCGCCATACAGGTTCAAGAACGTGCCGTGCCCTACGCTTTCCAAGTAGCGCTTGTCGAATAGGTTATTAATAACCAACAACGCTTCCCAATGCTTATTAGGTTGGTAACCTAGCTTTGCTGACACCGTGGTGTAGCCGCCTTGATACACCGAGTTGGTGTACAGATTGCTTTGCGATTGCACACCCGCCCCTACCGACCAGCCACGCAAGCTGCCACCAAAATCGTCTGGTGCAAATTTATATTGCGTCCACATGCGGAACAGGTGTTTAGGAATCAAGTTAGAGTTAAAACGCTGACCTTCGACTTCGTGGTCGCTGTCTTCACGCACACGCACATCGGTATAGGTATAACCTGCCCCTAAGTCCCACCCAGCCAGTGGACTACCTACAATTTCAAACTCCCAGCCTTGGCTCTGCACCAAACCTGAGCCTCTATAGCAGGTACCCGTAGGTGAATTGCCGCAACCTATGTGATCGGTGTCCACCACGGCACGGTTGGTATCGCGTAATCGGTACACAGCCAACGACGTATTTAAGCGGCCATCCAAGAACTCGCCTTTTACCCCCGCTTCCATCTGCCAGCCTTTTCGGGGCTCCAGCGTTTTACCGCTGTAATCGCTATCCGACTGAGGAACAAAGGTTTCAGCGTAGCTACCGTACACCGAAATTTGTTCGTTCACGTCAAAGACCAAACCCGCAAACGGTGTGAACTTGTTATCCGCTTTGGCATCGCTTTTTTGCCAAGGGGAAGTCGTTGGTTTGACGGTTCTACTCTTTAGATCGTAATTGCTCCAACGCCCACCTACGACCGCCGTTAGGTTATCGGTCAGCGACAATCGAGTAGAGGCATACAAGCCCGACTGTGTGGTGATGTCTTGACTCTTATTTAGCAAAGGCAAGTCCAAAGCACCATAGTCAAAATCATTGAATGCATCCCAATCGGGGAAGGCACTAAATCTAGAACTACTAGTTGTGTCATAACGCGCCCAGTTATAGCCTACGGTCACAAAGTGCTCGCGCCCCAGCAATTGGAATGGCCCTGTCACGTTGGCATCCAGTTGATCCCAGGTAAAGGTGTTATTAATGCGTCCTGCCCACCCGCTGGTTAGCCCTGTTTCCACAGACACTGGCGTTAACGCCATCGCACTATAGCCTTTGTAGTTATTTTCTTTATGGCTGTAGTTGGCCTTGAATTCCCACCCCTCACCAAAGCGATGCTTCAGATCAGCCCCTAGCTCAAAGGTCTCGTGGCCGGATAACTTAGTGGTGCCCAAAAAGGTGTCATAGCCCGGCAGACTACCATCGTCATACAAGGGCAAGCCGTTAAACACACGGAAGTTCATCTTGCTGTATAAGCCCGTGATGCCCACGGTAGTGTTCTGCCCTAGGTCATATTCCAGCACCCCATACAGCAGTTGCGGATTGTTTTTACCGTAGGTGTAATACTGGCTTTTGTCTTGGTAAACCCCCACCAACCTACCGCGTAAGGTGCCATTTTCGTTCATAGGCCCTGAGATATCCGCTTCGGCTCGGTAATTATCCCAAGAACCTACGCCCACCGCCCCCTCTAACCTGAACTCGTCAGTTGGGCGTTTGCGTACCATATTAATAGAGCCACCCGGTTCACCAGAACCTGTCAACAAACCGGTGGGGCCGCGCAGCACTTCCAAGCGATCATAAATAGCCAAGTCCTGATGCGGCACACCAGGGCCTAAAGCACCTTGCTGAGTAGGTACGCCATCGTACTGAATGTTGGTATTGAAACCGCGGCTGGTAAACAGCTCCGTATCGGAATAGCTGCTACTGCGTATACCTGTGACATAGTTCAGCGCATCAGCCACACGGGTAAAACCTTGGTCGTCCATTTGCGTTCTGGTCATGACCGACACCGACTGCGGAATCTCACGCAACGACTGTGCCGACTTACCTATGGTGACGTCACGCGCCGCATACGAGCCCGTGTCTTCCGTGGTTGCCAAAGAGCGGCCTGTCACGGTGATGGATTTAAGTTGCGTAGTAGAGTCAGTCGGGCGCCACAAATTAATGGTATTGCCTTCACGTGAATACTCAATGCCCGTACCTGCCAATAAGCGTCGCAGAGCCTCTTCGGGTGACATGGTGCCGTTAATAGGCTGTGCCGTATAACCACGCACCAAATCAGAGGCATAAATAAACTGCAAAGACGTTTGTTGTCCCAATTGCAGCAAGGCATCGCTCAGCGATTGCTGCTGAATATGGATCTGTGTTGCCGCTGTCTGTGCATACGCCTGTGGTGCAACACCAAATACAGCCAAAGAGACAGCAACGGTCACATGCCGTAGCGTCGCAGAAAAAGGCACAGCTAAGTGTTTATGACTTCCCGCTAAGCGGGCAGCAGAGTTCTTCCTATCAATCACGAGAATTGTTCCTGGTACATATGCCTAGCGTGTAGACGCTCTATCCCTTTGGCCAAAGGATCCTGAAAGAGGAGGTTCAACACACAAGAACACCCCCTTCAATCAGTGAGACGGATGAACCTACTAAAACCCTCACCTAATTCTTAAAAAAAGTTGTAACCACAACGATTCTTATTAAGAATTAATTGAACGTGAGCAAAAGAGAAAGGTGATGACATAGCGCACACAACAGTGATGTTGTCTTGCTTGTACCCCAACGCTGTTGGATGGTTAACGCAGCAACGCGAGATTCACACTACCGTCTGGTCGCTGCACCACCACTACCGGCAGATGCGTTTGCAAGGCCTGCAAGAACCCTTCAGCATCCTGAATATTGAAAACCCCTGCCATACGCAATGGCTTCAAGCGGCTATCCGTCAAATGAATAGGATGGCGCAGATAACGGTTCATTTCTCGCACCACATCCTCTAAAGGCTGGTCTCTAAACACCACCTTGCCCTGACGCCATGCGGTCAGTGCGCCCACATCTGCACGTACTACCGAGAGAGGAGCATTCGCCTTCACTTCTGCCACCATATCGGCAGTTAACATGGCCGTTTCTTTATTCCACCATCGCCCAGCACTGACTTCCACCGAGCCCGACTCCACGGCAACCGCTACACGCTCTTGGTCTCGCCTCACGTTAAACACGGTGCCTGTAACCCGCACACTGGTATCGCCCGCATCCACAATAAAAGGCCGTTCTAGATTAGGCTCCACCTCGAAAGTCGCCTCACCACGCGCAAGCTCAACCACACGGCGGCCGGTGTAATAGCGCACACTCAACTCGGTGTTCACATTCATTGCAATAACGGAACCATCTGGCAGCTCTACATTGCGCTGCTCACCTTGCACCGTCGCATACTGCAAAACATCGGTAGTGGCATCCAACATGCCGTAGTTATGCAGAGCAACGCCCCCTACTACCGCTGCAGCACATGCAACACCAGCCCCTGCCAACCACTGACGCCGACTGACTCGCTTCTGTGATGGGGAATCTGGCGCTTCCAGTAACTCACGCAACTCGTCCTCGGGCAGCATGCCAGTTGCCTGCCAAATCTGATCTAACGCCCTATATTCCTGCTCGTGCTTGGGATTCGCGTTACGCCATGCCGTAAAACGCTCACGCTCAGACACTGTGAAATTACCGGAATGCACACGAGCAAACCAGTAAGCAGCAGCGTCTTGAATATCGTCAGGAGTAGTAGAGTTTTCAGTATGCATAACAAGCCGGATGCCGATGGATAAGCATCAGTAGGATTTCAGCCCTTCATTAAGTAAGACGTACGAGTGACTAAAAAACCTGACTTAATGTGGCGCATGATTTTGTAACTCTTTCCTAAGATGCCTGCTAGCCCGAATCATATATTTTTCTACCATACTGACGGAAATACCTAGCTTGGCTGCAATTTCCTCTTGGGTATAGCCTTCTAATCTATGCAGTAAAAAAACTTGGCGACACTTCAACGGCAACTGAGCCAATGCCACTTTTAATGATGCCAGTAGTTCGGCTGTTCTGGCTTGCGCATCGGGGTCGGTAAGTAATGGGTGTTCGGCCTCATCCAACTCATGTAAAGGAACCACATCCAATACACCTGAACGCCTATAGCCATCCACCAAACGGTTATGCACGCTGCGGTGCAAGTAAGCGCGGGCATTCACTAACGTGCTGGGATCGTTTTCCAGTACCCGCACCACTGCATCCTGCGCGGCATCTTCGGCATCTTGCCTGTTGCCCGACCACCGCGTCCATACCGCCACCAGCTCACCATAATGGGCGAGCCAACCTTTCTTAGGCGTGGAAGAGCGTGACATAGGGAACCAAATCAGAGCGATGCAAAAGCCGATATATTAGCAATGATTCTCATTATTGTTTTAAGAAGAACGCTTTTACAACAGTCATTAACACTCGACCCTACTTGACTACACACCCCACACCACCAATAATATGTAGCAAGCTACCTATTTATTGACACCATGTTTGAACTTAAAGACCTTCCCTCTCGTGAAACCCTAGAGCAATTCGGGAAACAGTACGGCAACCCCAGTGTGGAAAGTCTGCATACGTGGTTAGTCTGGGCATCTGCTACCGATGAAATGCTGGCAGCCTTTGAAGCCAATCTTGCTACACACGGTTTATCGCAAACGCCTTTTTTTGTGCTGTTGCTGCTCAAGCGTAATCCTGAAGGTCTGACTATTGGTGAGCTTGCCAGTGGCGTAGCCGTTGCCTCACAAACTATGACGCGCGCCATTAATAAAATGGAAGCCTCGGGCTTGTGCAGCAAACACCCCGACCCAAAAGATGGCCGAATCTCTGTAGTGCGTTTAACCACGCAAGGGGAAGATGCCTTAAACGCTGCTCTACCCAAACACTATGAATGGGTGGCCAACTTCATGAGCGACTTCACGGCAGACGAACTGGCACTACTCAACAAAATGATGCTCAAGGTAGGCCCTGCGCTCAAGCGCATGAAACTCACTACAGAACACTAAGCCTTCTTAGCCCTAAGCATTACTGCTGTTTATTTTCTATTTCCCATTTATGTAGCAAGCTACAAAGCCAGCTACTTATATCAAGAAATCAACATGAAAATATGTAGCACAACACATAAATGATCTTTGTTTTTCTTCGCAACCGGAGTCTCTATGAGCTTAGCTAAATCGTTCTTCCCCCTAGCGTTGGTTTCCTTACTACTCAGCAGCCCTACCCTTGCCACTACTATTCAGGAACACACCATGACCACATCACATTCCACACTCACTATCCCCACCACACACACTCAATCCATGCAGCAAACAGTTCAGGTAGATGGTGAAACGGCTGTACTTACCCGCTACAGCCGCGCAGATGGCCGCAACAGTGAGCTAGGCGGTGAACACTTCAGCACCGTAGTCGCTACCGACGGCACGCTTAAAGGCTTTAGCAATATGTCGTTGGAGTTAGTAAACCAACCTTTGCCCAGCCGCGAAAAAAGCGAGCAAATCGCAAGGGCCTTCTTACAAGAACATGCGCCAGACTTGCTGGAGCGCATGGAAATTAGCTGGATAGACCCACACGACGAACCGCTTACTGTGGAACAAAACGGTACCACTCAAAACCTGACCTTAACCGGCATGAAAGTGAAAGCTCGTAACTTGGCAGATGGGCGCTGGTTTTGGGTAATCGTAGGAGCAGACGAGAAACCCATGGTATTTGAGCGCGATATCGTATGGATTAGTTTTCCCGGTAAACGCCAAACCGAAAAGTGGCTACACGACGCTTGGTTAGCCCAACAAAAAAGCTAATTACTCATTCAAAAAAAACCGCCCTCTTTGATGCACTAAGGCCCACCTACAAACGGGGCCTTTTTTAACTCTAAAGCTGCCCGCTACATTGCCTTAACGTCTAGCACGCTCAGTACAGCCCCCCTTTCTCTCTCCCCTATACGACCTTCCAAGACCTAAATCTCGGCTGGCTTGTACGTACTCCTACCGTGTGACGAATTTCTCTTTGGGAAAATCCTGATGGATCTTTGGGATCCAGCCCATGCCTGAACCCTAAAGATTTTTAGATCATGAGTGTTTTATTCACTCTAGAGCCTTTTATCTGTATCGCCTCATCACAAGGCGCCCGAACCTGACTACAGGATACAGCTCGACTAGACAGAGAACCTCTATGCCAATACGACTAAGCCCCATCATGATG
Organism: Alcaligenaceae bacterium 429; assembly: GCA_004791645.1. Lineage (GTDB taxonomy): Bacteria > Pseudomonadota > Gammaproteobacteria > Burkholderiales > Burkholderiaceae_B > Paenalcaligenes. Next base: position 6,012 of record SRSN01000014.1, on the reverse strand, counting down.
GGCCTGCTTGCCGCATCCCTGCCTTCGCTCACACCCGTAGCATGGGCAACAGAGCATGGGCAGATTATTGTGGACGACCCCACAGGCAGCACACACCGCACTTTAAACCCCGGAGATACCGTGACCTTCTCTGGTAATGGTGCCGCTATTGATGTTTCAGTGAAAGGCAATGCGCTAACTGCCGATCAGATAACCATAAAAACAGAGGACAATGGTGTGGGCGTTCGCGCCAAAACTGGTGGCAGCATATCTCTATCGAACAGCACTATAGAAATAACGGGCACCAACCAAAATAGATATGGCTTACATGCTACAGGCAAAGACAGCCTCATTAGAGCCACTAATACTACTGTTTCAACCGAAAGCACATACTCATACGGTGCTTTTATCCAAAACAATGGCAGCATAGAACTAGATGGCGGTAGCATTAACACCACTGGCGGCGGAGCCCATGGAATCCGCGTTGAAGGTATAAACTCAAGCGTTACAGCCAAGAACCTCAGCATCTCCACTACCGGCGACTCAGCCTACGGCGTCTATATGGATGCCGGTAAGGTAACACTAGAAAATACCAAAATTAAGGTTAGTGGAAATGGCACGCAAGCCATCATAACCTATGGTGAAAATTCATTTCTTTCACTACAGGATACACATGTAGAGTCGCAAAATGGCCTTGGTGTACGACTTGAAAGCGGTAAGCTTGACATGGATGGAGGCTCTATTACCTCAGCCAGTGACGCTATTTATCTCGGCTCGGTCTACGGCAAACCTGGAGCTTCGGCCACACTTAAAAATACAAAACTAGTCGCAAATGGAAGATTTCTCTATGGCATCAACATCAATGCCGATAATGCTTCTGCCGTACTTGAAAACGTTTCTATTTCTGTTAGCGGAACAACAGGTGGTACCGGCGTCTGGCTACCCGCTCCAGGCAGCTCATTAAAAGCTAAAAACTTCAGCATTCACTCCTCGAACATTGGCATTGATAACCGCGCTGGACAAGTCACACTAGAAGACGGAACCATTACCACGCAGAACACAAACGGCTATGCCCTGTACGTTTCCCGTGAAAAAAGTGTCCCTGCCACCGTCAAAACCAAAAACGTGCAGATCGAAACATTTGGTCATAGCGGTGTAGGCGCGCTAACTCGTGCCTCAGGTGCAGAGATCCATTTAGAAGACAGCTCAATCACTACACACGGTGAAAATGCCTACGGCTTATTTGCCAGCGGATTCAACTCAAAGCTCACCACCCGCAATACAAGCATCACCACCGAAGGCGACATAGCTCACGGTCTGGCTATGAGTAATCGAACCATCATCGATTTAAACAACACCAAAATTGATGTATCTGGCGCCGATGCACGCGGCATCTGGAGCTACGTGACCGCCGCAGGTGTCGACAATGCTTTCTCGCTCACCAACGGTTCTAGCATCAGTACCCAAGACGGTGCTGGCCTACTGCTAACCGGCGGCAGCCATGCCATCACACTGGATGATGCCAGCATCACCGCTCGCACAGGCGGCGAAGAGGCTAATGGTGTTCTACTACATGCTCGTGCCCTGACCGTCACCAGTGGTGGCGTATCCACTGACATTGAAACAGGGCAAATAGACCTAGACGCCACTAAAGCCACCTTAACGGGTGACGTGCTGATGGACAGCGGTGTTATAGACATTGCCCTAAAAGACAACTCCACACTCACTGGTGCACTACGCGAGCGAGGTACAGGGCGCATCAACAGCCTGACCTTGGACCAATCCAGCACATGGAATGTACGGGGCAACTCAACCTTAGACACGTTGAACAACACTGGCGTTGTAGCTTTTGTTTCTCCCGACGCTAACAGCTCCTTCAAAACCCTAACAGTCAAAGACTACGTGGGCGGCGGCACATTGGTGATGAACACCAAATTAGGTGATGACAGCTCACCTACCGACAAGCTCGTCATTGATGGCGGTACTACTACTGGCAATACCGGTTTACGCATACTCAACGCAGGCGGAGCCGGTGGAGCAACCACCGAAGGCATACGACTAGTGGAAACCATCAACGGTGGCACGACCACGACCGACGCCTTCCACTTAGACAGCGGCTCAACTGGTTACCGCTCCAGCACCACCACTGTGGCTGTGAACGGCTACGACTACAGCTTGATTCGTGGCGGTAATGGCGGTACCCAAGACGATTGGTATTTGACCTCGGAATACACACCACCAGTAGACCCTGAGCCGCCAGTCGATCCTGAACCACCTGTAGACCCAGAACCGCCCGTTGATCCTGAGCCTCCTGTTGAGCCACCCGTGGAACCGGAACCCCCTATTACCCCACCCGTGGTTCCACCGGTAGGCCCTGCGTTTAAAAACGTATCGCCAGAAAGTGGTGCCTACATTGGTAACCAACTAGCTGCTACACGTCTGTTTATGCACTCGCTACAGGACAGAGCCTCCATGGGTAGCGACTCTGTGAATGTAGACGATGGCCGCCGCATGTGGGCACGCGCACAAGCTCGGCACGACAGCGGCTTGCGCATGGCAGAAGGCAATGTTCGCATCAAAACCGACAGCACCATGCTGCAACTTGGTGGCGACCTACTAAGACGTTCAATTAATACAGACGGCGCCTTGTATGTAGGTGTGATGGCAGGCTATGGTGATGCGCAAACACGCTCTACCTCTACCATGCGTGCTCCACTCACTGGCACAACGTCACAGGTACGCGCCAAAGGTAAAGTCTCCGGTTATTCGGTAGGTATCTACGGCACGCTCTATCAAAATGACAGCACCCGCTTAGGTGGATATGGCGACGTATGGCTGCAATATGGGCGCTACTCAAACCGTATTAACAGTGAATTGGGTTCTGCCAGCTATCACTCAAATCTTTGGACTGCCTCGGTAGAGTCTGGCTATGCCTTCCAGCCCTTCACTGCCGACTCAACACTAGGCAACCTTGTGATAGCCCCTAACGCGCAAGTGGTGTATTCCAACTACGATGCTAAAGACGTCACGCTACAAGGCACCAGAATGCGTAGTGGTAACGATGACACCTGGAGCACACGCGTTGGTGTCAGGCTTTACCCCCATGCTAAACCCGGCACCGATCAACCTAGCCTACTACCGTTTTTAGAAACCAACTGGCTCTACAACGGTGATACCGCTTCGGTACAAATGGGCACCAACACCTTAGATGCACGACCTTCTCGTCATGCTCTAGAGTTGAAGCTAGGCGTACAAGGGCAAGTTAGCTCTCGTGTAGATCTTTCTGGCTACCTATTTGGACAAACCGGCAGCCACAGCCAACGCGGGTATGGCGGTATGTTGAGGGTGGGGTATCGCTGGTAAGCAGATAACACCTTAATCCTAATTTCAGGTTGCAGAAGGCACCCACAACGCTATATTTTTAATCGGGGAGAAAGTAAGCTATCTTACTTTCTCCCTATTTTTATTCTGAAGGTAGTCATGGGCAACGCGTCCACACGAATCAGACATTGGCTATACGCCTGCATCCTCTCGTTCTGCATGCTTCCGCTTGCAGCACACGCCTCTGCTCCACAAACCCCAGCAGCAGAGCAGCGGTGGCAGCATCAGGTTCGTTCACTCATTTCTAGAAATGTAAGCTACCCCTCTAACGCCCGCACTCAAGGTGCCTCGGGTAAAGTAGTGGTACATCTAACAGTAAAGCGTGATGGCTCTATAGAATCACTTGAACTCATTGAATCCGCAGGAAGTCGAGACCTAGACAGTGCTGTACTTAACGCCATTAGACGGGTTAGACAATTTCCACCCTTTCCTGAGGAAATGGCTGGGCAAGACAGCGTAGCCTTTGCAATACCTATTGATTTCCGCATCGACGCCCCATCCCCTAACCCCTATACCCCACCTACTGCCCGACCCAAGGTCAAACCGTCGCCTGCTGCTGATGAGTTTGCTGAGTTTCTGAAGTCGCTGTCAAAACCAGCGGAAAAACGATAGCCACCGTATCTTTACCTCTACTTTTGCGATGGAAGCGGCCATGAGCAACGCGACTTTTAGCATTGATGCAGACCACATTAGGTTCACACAGCCAGCGCTCTCTTTAACCATTGGCTACCGAACGCTTGCGCAACAATGTTTTAATCACACGCCCCCAACGCCCTATGAAGTAGAAATGGCAATCGCCACGGTAGAAGATCACATTGAGTCCATGCCCGAACTACAGCACACGGCTTCGCATCAAGTCTGTGCTGATGCTTATCTGCAAGACATAGTGCGTAGGACGGGGGACGAGCAGGCTCTTAGCCAACTTGAACTAGAACGCCTCTTTAACCGGATGGCGGATGTGGTGTCGGGTAGCCCCATGAAAGACGGTGAGTTTCCCGACGATACAAACTTTTTTAGTTATCTACTGATCGTGCGAGAACTGTCGCACCATTTGAAGATTCAGCGCATCACGACTGCATAGCGCCTAGCAAGACTTCGCTCAATCATGCTGTGGCGCGGAAGTTTCAATGATGAGGAAGCGTACCGGCACTATGTTGTAATCGCCTGCGCCAGTTTTTGAATGGACAACGGCGCGCAGCCCTCGGCATCATTGCTGATGGTCACGTAAGCAGGCTGCCCAGCACCTGTAATCCCACGAATCGTACGCGCTAACACAGCGCGGGTAGGCTCATCCTCGCTAAGAATGGCATCGAAAGGATCATGCTTTTTCTGCGCATCCGCATAACCATACGCACCAAAGATGCGATTCAAACTCCACCGGCACACCAACGGCCCCGGCCATAATGCGCGCAGTATAGGTAGCTGCGCTTCTATAGGGGGCATTTTTCCGTGCAGACCTAGGCAGAACGTGGCTCCATGCGCCTTTAACGTATCCACCAAGGCTTGCCCTAAAAGCTCAGGGTCGCGTACTTCGACGGCAATAATGACCTGCTCATCGTCAGACAAAGCCTCTCGCACAGCCGCCAGCATAATGCCCATTTTTTCAAACAGTTCAGCGGTGCGAGTTAGCCAATCCAATGGTAAAGGGCTTAACTGAAACACCAGCACACCTAGCTTGCCCCGTAACCCTTCTAGGGCTGGCCGCACAAAATCCCGTATTGCCAGAGCAGGATCAAGAAAACCGGGATTCAGCTCGCGCGACCTCCCCTCTTCGCTACGCACCTGAGCATCAGTAATACTGGCGGGGCATTTCACCACAAAGCGAAAACCGTCACTCACCTGCCCGGCATACGCCGCATACTGGCTTGCCGTTAACGGACGCCAGAAGGTGCGATCAATACACACCGTGCGTAACAGCGGATGCTGATGATAGGCCCCTAGACCATGCTTAGACAGCACACTAGGATCGTAATCGCCATCCCAGACCAGCCCATCCCAGCCGGGGTATGACCAGGTAGAAACACCAAAACGCAGTTGTTCTGGAAGCTGCTGCGCAAGCGACTCCCACTCTTTCCCCGCAGGAGCAGGCAGCACTTTGGCTGTGCCTTTGCGCGCGGCAGTCGTAGGTTTTTTACGTGAAGTCGCCGGTGTAGCGGCGGTGGTCTCGGGCAACGGCAGCGCATTGCCGAAAAGGTCGTCTTGCATACTGGTCTACGGGTACTGAATTAAGCGTGGGTACTACCATACAGCATCTTAGCAACGGCATAATGTTGTCCAGGAGCGATGTTTTAACAGCTATAAATTCCACTGGAAAAGTAATGTGTTACTGATACATCGGAAATTACCAGCAAATCAAAACTCACCATGCCAATAATACTGACTTAACACAGAATGAATCATATTTACAATTACCTTCATGTTTGTAAATCAGCTTCAGCACCTCAGACTCTGCAATATTTTTTCCACAACAGTTTCCAACAACACAGGAGAATCTACTCACCAACGCCAATTTCAAATCGACTGCCAGCAAGTCAAGAAAGCGTTTATTGCCACTTCCCTTTATCAAAGAATAGGCGGTAAAAATGAGGCACACAACAGGATAGTGAAAATAGCACCATCAAATGCCAATAATGAAGTGTCTTTAGAGACAAC
>SRSN01000149.1 GCA_004791645.1 Alcaligenaceae bacterium 429 | reverse complement strand
GAGCCAAGAGCCCCGTCCCCGTAATCGTGGAACGGGGCCCTTGCGGGGAGCCAGACTACAAGGTAGTCCGGCTTTTTGTACGATGCCGAGTAGCTGTTCTAATGAAGGCGCCCTATCGGACGCTAACAATACTGGCATTATGTATTAATTACCCAATGCGGTCAGCACTTCTTCCGTGATGTCTACACGTGGGTTTACTGTCACTGCATCTTGGATGATCAGATCGTAACCTTGGGTCTCAGCAATACGCTGGATAGCGGCATCCGCTTTTTCCACGATCGCAGAAAACTCTTCGTTACGGCGACGGTTGAAATCCTCTTGGAATTCACGACGTTTGCGCTGCAGATCTGCATCCATGTCTGTAAGCTGACGCTCACGACGAATACGGTCTGTTTCGGACATTACTGGCGCATCTTTGTCGAATTTCACTGCATCATCACGCAGTTGGTTCGCCAAACGCTGCAACTCTTCGTCACGACGCTTGAATTCAGATTCGATTTTTTGCTGTGCGGCCAATGCTGGTTTGGAGTCACGCAGAATGCGCTCTGTACTCACAAAACCAATTTTGGTTTGCGCTTGCACTACAGGTGTAGCCACGATGGCCGACACACCCAAGACAGCAGCCATAAGCGCAGTACGATTGCGGCGAACCAATTGGCTGCCAACTGCTGAAAGTTTAAACGCGAATTTAGACGACATGTAAATCTACCTTGCTAATAACGCTGCTAAAAAGTTAATTGTGCCATTAATTACAGGAATTTAAAACGCGGTACCAATCTGGAACTGGAACGCTTGTTTATCATCACCTGGTTTGGAGTTCAGTGCTCTACCGTATGACAACTGCAATGGACCCATAGGGGATTGCCACGACAAACCAATACCAGCGGAGTATTTCCAACCGCATGGATCCTCTGCCTCATAGCCTGTTTTACCACGCATGCATGAGCCATCGGAGTTATCTACCCTACCCACGTCACCAAAGATGAACCAGCGCAATGTACGATCACGAGATGCACCTGGGAACGGCAGGTACAACTGCACGTTACCAACAATACGTCGTGAGCCACCCAGATAGTCGTTTGTTAAGCTATCACGTGGGCCCAAAGACGCACCTTCGTAACCACGTACCGAACCTATACCACCACCATACATGGATTTAATGATTGGGAACGCTTTACTACCATATGACCTACCGTAGTCAACCATACCGTTAAAGGCCAGTGTAGTAGATCGGCTAAGCGGCAGGTAGTACTGCTGTTGAGCACTTAACAAATAATAACGCAAGTCTAGCGTAGAGAAGTCAGCAGACAAGCGAGTGTAGCTGCCTCGTGTAGGTGCCAAGGCGCTGTCACGCGTGTCTTTGGACCAACCCAAGTTAAAGATCAATGCATTCGTACCTTTGCCATACTCTTTTACAAAGTCTTGGTAAGCCTGTGGCATGTATTTCTCGTCATACCTACCGATCTTGTTGTGCTCAAAGTTCATACCAACAAAGATACGGTCGTATTCGGAAATAGGCACACCAAAGTTCATCCCCAAACCGTAGGCTGTCACCTGGTAATCACCATCGCTATAGCCACGTGTGTCGTAAGGGGTGGTACGGCGGTAGTACAACGATGTAGTTTTACTAACACCGTCTTGTGTCCAGTAAGGATCAGTGTGCGAAATAATGGCAGAACGGTTGGTCTTGCTGGTATTTACCTGCAACGACAAGCTATTACCGCTACCAAAAATATTGTCTTGGCTAATACCCGCGGACAACATCACTTTATCTGTAGAGCCGTAACCCACACCCAGGTTAATCATACCGGTGGGTTTTTCTTTCACGTTAACGTTTACGTCTACCTGGTCAGGTGAACCAGGCACTGGCGATGTAGTAACGTCTACTTCGTTAAAGTAACCCAAACGGTCAATACGATCGCGGGAGGCGCTAATACTGTCGGAATCGTACCAAGCTGCTTCGCTTTGACGCATTTCACGACGCACCACTTCGTCACGGGTACGAACGTTACCACCCACTTGAATACGGCGCACATATACACGGCGGCCTGGATCCACGTAGAAGGTCAAATCGGTAGTGTTATTTTCACGATCCAATACAGGGTGAGGGTTCACGTTAGCAAACGCATAACCCAATGTGCCCAAGTAGTCGCTAATCGCTTTAGCCGTTTCGTTTGTTTTCTCAGCAGAGAAACGTTCATTGGCTTTTACTGTCACCAGTTGCTGGATTTCGTCTTCCATACCCAGCAAATCACCGGCTAATTTCACATCCGTTACAGTGTAAGGTTTGCCTTCGTTCACGGTCAGCGTAACGAAAATACCTTCACGATCTGGGGAAATCGAAACCTGTGGAGGTTCAGACGAAAATTCCAAATAACCTTCGTCTAGGTAATAAGAACGGATACGCTCCATATCACCTTCCAGTTTTTCTCTGGAATACTTATCACTGCCGGTATACCAAGTCATCATGCCTGGTGTGGTCAAATCCATCAGATCTAGCAAGGTGCCAGTGCTGACTTCTTTGTTACCAACAATGTTGATCTCTTGAATCTTCGCCAGATCACCTTCAAACACGTCAAAGCTGATACCTACGCGGTTACGTGGCAAAGGTGTAATGATTGGCGTAATTTCAACGCTGTATTTACCTTTACTCAGGTATTGCTGCTTCAATTCGAATTCGGCGCGCTCCAGCATAGAGCGGTCAAAAATACGACCTTCACCAAAACCAACCTGCGACAACGACTGTGTAATCGCCTTGGCATCAAACTCACGCATACCGTTAAAGGTCACCGATGCGATGGTAGGACGCTCAGCAACGGTAATCACCAACACATCACCGTTAGTATCCACAGTCACATCACTAAAGAAACCTGAAGCATACAGACGCTGAATAGCTTCACTTGCTTTAGTTTCATCGAACTCTTCACCCACTTTCACTGGCAGGTAGCTAAACACCGCACCGGGATCTACCCGTTGAATACCTTCCACCTGAATGTCGCGCACAACAAAAGGGGTAAAAGCATTTGCCAAAGCGGGAGCCAGCAGCGAGGCCACCAAAAAAGGCAAAGTACGCAAAGTAAATTTTGGTTTACGGCGTAACGACATCCTGTGAATCCTTGGTTGATCTTAATGGGGTTGAATTTTAAGCTATGGACGGCTAACTGAAAAGGCGCGTAAAGTCATTTGTAAACGCCAGCACCATAAAGAATGCAAGTATACCCAATCCTATGGCTCTTCCGCGAGCTTGCCACTCCTCCGATAGAGGACGGCCTCGGACAGCTTCGATCGCATAATACAGCAAATGCCCCCCATCCAGCATGGGTATGGGCAAAAGATTTAACAATCCTATACTAATACTGATCAATGCTAGGAAATTTAAGTAGGCAATTGCGCCAATACTCGCACTCTGACCAGCATAATCTGCAATAGAGACTGGGCCACTGAGGTTTTTCACTGAAACCTCGCCCACCAGCATACGGCCAATCATCTTGATAGACATCCATAAGGTGTCTACTGTACGGCTAAAACCGCGCTGTATGCTGTCTAACACACCATAACGCACCGTTACCATTGGCAACGCATTGCCCACACGCAATCCCACGCGACCAACTGTCGTGCCATCAGCATCATATGCATCAACGACGACTGGTATACGGACAGTGTCATCACCACGCTGAATCGTGAACGTAATGGTTTGGCCTGGCACTTTCTGAATGGCTGCAACGAATTGGTCCGCAGTTTGATAGCGCTGATCATTAACCGCTAAGATCAAATCTCCTGCCTGCACACCGGCATCACCTGCGCTACTACCCTCTTTCACCACACTTTTGACGACAGGTGTGCCAGGCATCAATACAAAGCCCGCCTCACCCAACACATCGGGCTTATCAGGATCAATTTGCACTTTAGGCAAATCAATGTCGTACGCTGCACTTATTCCTGATGGGTCGGTCGCTTCTAGACTAATACGTCGCCCAGAGGACAACGCATCCATCATTTGCCAGCGAAACTGCGTCCAAGAAGCAATAGCATGGCCATCCACGGCAGTAATCACACTACCCTCTGGAATATGCGCAGAGGCAGCAACACTATGCTCAGGCGCTGCCCCCATAATGGGCGCAGGCTCTTCGCTGCCTACGGCTCCAATAATCGCATAGAGAATGATTGCTAGCAGCAAGTTGGCTACAGGCCCAGCTACGGTAATCGCCGAACGCTGCAACAAACTTTTATTGTTATAGGCAGATGCTTCTTCCGCCGCTGTAGCGTGCTCAGGTGGCTCATTACGCATCATGACATAGCCGCCTAGCGGCAAGGCTGAAAATGCCCATTCGCAGCCGTTCTTATCTGTGCGCTTAAAGAGTACTTTGCCGAAACCAAACGAAAAGCGCTCTACATGTACGCCACACCAGCGTGCCACCCAATAATGGCCTAGCTCATGAATAGTGACCAATAAGCCAATGGCAACAATAAAAGCAATAACAGTGACCACTCAACGCAATCCTAGTTCGTCAACCCGCTAGACTGTCACAGCACACAAACTACGTGCCTGCTCACGTGCTCGCTGGTCTATATGCAAAATAGCTTCCAACGAGTCCAATACCACATTTGGTAATGCCGTAATTTTTTCTATGCTTTCGGCGATAACTTTCACGATATCGGTATAAGCAATCTTACGGTTTAAGAAATGTTCTACAGCCACTTCGTTTGCCGCATTCAGCGTAATACAGGCTACCTGCGAACTACGCAACGCATCAAACGCCAGCTTCAAACAAGGGAAGCGTTGAAAGTCAGGTTCCTCGAAGTCTAAACGCCCTAAGGTAGACAGTTCTAGCAGGCCTACACCGCTCTGTATACGTTCCGCACACCCTAGCCCATAGGCAATGGGTGTACGCATGTCAGGTTGCCCCAACTGAGCCAACACTGAGCCGTCCACATATTCCACCATAGAGTGGATCATGCTTTGTGGATGCACTAACACTTGGATTTGATCGGCAGGCATACCAAACAGCCAATGTGCTTCTATAACTTCCAAGCCCTTATTGACCATGGTTGCGGAGTCTACAGAAATCTTCCTGCCCATACTCCAATTAGGGTGAGCACACGCCTGCTCTGGCGTGACCGACGACAATAGCTCAGGCGCCCATGTTCTAAATGGCCCGCCAGAAGCAGTTACTAATAGTCTGCGTATAGTTTGATCTGCTGGCGCAGGCACATCTTTGCGTATGCGCTCAGGCAGGCACTGGTAAATAGCGCTGTGCTCGCTATCAATAGGAATAAGCTCAGCATTGCCTGTTTTTACCGCATCAATAAATAGCTGGCCAGCTGTAATCAGCGCTTCTTTATTCGCCAGCAAAATACGTTTGCCCGCATACGCTGCTGCTAATACAGGCTCTAAACACGCCGCACCAACAATCGCCGCCATCACTGTAGTAACAGAAGCATCAGATGCTGTTTGCACTAACGCTTGGCTACCAACGCGCACCTCAGGTTTCGCTACGCCCTGCCCCAAATACTGCGCAAACTCGGCCGCAGCTTCGTCAGTAGGCACTACCACGACTGCAGGCTGATATTTTCTGACCTGCTCGGCTAGTTGCTGCATGCTGCGATGCGCTGTTAACGCATACACAGCCATCTTTTCCGGATGACGGGCAATCACGTCCAAGGTGCTACAACCTATGGAGCCGGTAGAGCCCAACACACACACACGTTGAAATTCCATAATCAATGCACCAGCTTAGCAACTTCCAAGAATGGACCACCCAGCAGCAAAGCGACTGGTGCCACGGGAATCAACGCATCAATACGGTCAAAGACACCACCATGTCCGGGTAACAGATTGCTGGAGTCTTTTACGCCTGCACGACGTTTCAACAATGACTCAAACAAGTCACCCATTACAGATAGCGCAGCCAATCCTGCTGCAATCAGAATAACCAGCGGCCACGACCAACGCACGGTTAGAGCATGCGCATAACTGCCATCAATTTGGGCTGTCAACACGATGTAAATCACCACACCAATCACGCCACCCACGAAGCCTGCCCACGTTTTTCCGGGGCTAATACGCGCCGCCAGCTTTGCCTTCCCAAAGGCACGACCACAAAAATACGCAGCAATATCTGCCACCCAAACGATGGCCATCATGGACAGCAAATACCAGGCATTACGGTATTGCAGCATTTCGTTCAGTGACGCCCAGGCCACCAACACCGCCACCACACCAAAGACGCTTAGCGCTGGCTTCGCAGATGGATGATCCACTTGGGCGAAACCCAGCATCAAACTTACCCCTATCACCCAATAGAGCACCACCAAGGGAAGCAGGATCATAAAGAACTGCGCGCGTATTGCATCAGCCCATGGCTGCAACTCCACAGGCTGCCAACCCACCAAGAGGGCCAACATCGCGAGAAAAGAGAGAAAACCTAAGCCAGGCGCCAACCACGCTGAATGCTCTGGCCACGACAAACGCAACCACTCCCAGACAGCGCTGGCAGCAATAATGGTTAACAGCAAGGCTAGCGGCCATTTGGACGGTAAGATCATGGCCACCAACAGTACAGCAATCAGCACGACAGCTGTTATTACCCGCTGCTTCAACATAATCTCTACACCTTTAAAAGATTAGCGCCCTGCCAGTTGGGCACTTGTGCGGCCGAAGCGACGCTCTCTACCGGCGTACCATTCAAAGGCACGGGTTAACGCATCGGCATCAAAATCTGGCCAATAACTATCTGTAAAGTACAGCTCGGTATAAGCCAACTGCCAGATTAGAAAATTAGAAATACGTTGCTCACCACCTGTACGGACGAACAAATCCGGTTCGGGAGCAAAAGACATGGAAAGATAGGGGGATAGCATTTCTTCATCCAAAGCCTCTGGCGACTGTGCCAGTTCAGGATGCTCGGCCAGTAAGCGGCGAGTTGCTTGAAGAATATCCCAACGACCACCGTAGTTGGCCGCAATAGTGAGTTGTAACGCTGTATTATGTTGCGTGCTTTCTTCGGCTTGACGAATCAGCTCTTGCAGACGCGGTTCGAAGGCAGACAAATCGCCAATCACGCGCAAGCGCACACCTTGTTTGCTGAGCTTGCCCACTTCTTTTTCTAGCGTTTGCACAAAAAGGCGCATCAATAGCGATACTTCTTCTTGTGGTCGGCGCCAGTTTTCGGAACTGAAAGCAAACAGCGTTAGATACTCCACACCAGCTTTACCACAAGCTTCTACCGCACGGCGTACTGCCTGCATGCCACGTATGTGACCTGCTGTGCGGGGAAGCATGCGGCGGGTGGCCCACCTACCATTGCCATCCATGATAATCGCCAAATGGCGCGGGACAGCACTGTAGTCCGGTATGGATTGCGTAGAGCTTTTAGACATGGGCCACACCTGTATAACGGTTTAAACCGTCATGACTTCTTGTTCTTTTGCTGCAATCAACTTGTCGATTTCAGCAATGAACTTATCCGTCAACTTCTGAATTTCATCTTGGAAACGACGATCATCATCCTCAGAAATCTCTTTGTCTTTCAGAAGACGTTTAGCCGCATCGTTAGCTTCGCGACGCAGGTTGCGTACAGCAACTTTAGAGTCTTCACCGTCACCACGAACCACTTTGGTCAGGTCACGACGACGCTCTTCGGTCAATGCGGGCAGGGGCACACGAATAGTTTCACCCAATAGAATTGGGTTCAAACCTAAATCGGACTCACGTATGGCTTTGTCCACTGCTTGAGCCATATGCTTTTCCCAAACTTGCAGGCTCAATGTACGAGCATCCGCAACGCTAACGTTAGCGACTTGCCCTACTGGTACATCCGAACCATAGTATTCAACCATCACGTGATCCAACAAACCTGCGTGAGCACGGCCTGTACGAATCTTACCCAAACTAACTTGCAGCGCCTCCAAAGAGCGCTTCATGCGACTCTCGGCCGAACTACGAATTTCAGACAAACTCATTGTTGAATTCCTGTATCAAACGTGTACCAAAGTACCCTCGTCTTCACCACATACTGCGCGAGTCAGCGCGCCAAGTTTGTTGATGGAGAACACTTTGATAGGAAGTTTTCGATCACGACACAACGCAAAAGCTGTAGCATCCATGACTTCAAGACGACGCACAATAGCTTCATCAAAGCTAATACGCGCATAACGCGTAGCACCGGGGTCTTTGTTCGGGTCTGCGCTGTAAATACCGTCTACTTTGGTTGCTTTCAGCACAATTTCCGCACCCACTTCTGCGCCACGCAACGCTGCAGCAGTATCCGTTGTAAAGAACGGGTTACCGGTACCAGCAGCAAATACCACCACCTTGCCTTCTTCTAGATAGCGCAAGGCTTTGGGACGGATGTAAGGCTCTACCACCTGCTCGATATTCAGAGCGGATTGCACGCGCGCATCCAGACCACGATTTTTCAACGCATCTTGCAAAGCCAGTGCGTTCATTACGGTGGCCATCATTCCCATGTAATCAGCAGTGGCACGGTCCATACCTTGCGCACCTGCAGCAATACCTCGGAAGATATTACCGCCACCAATTACGATACCAACCTGAACACCCATCGCAACGACTTCGGAGATTTCCTCTGTCATGCGCATGATGGTGGCGCGGTTAATGCCAAAGGCATCTTCCCCCATTAGCGCTTCACCAGATAATTTAAGCAGAATACGTTTATAGAGAGGGGTATTCATGGCAGGGCTTCCAGACATAGGTACTGATGAAATTTAATGCAGTAAAACACAATGGCAGGCGCCAGTCTATGGCGCCTGCCGAAAAAAACGAAACAGAATTAAAATCTGTCA
>SRSN01000148.1 GCA_004791645.1 Alcaligenaceae bacterium 429 | reverse complement strand
GTCGTTGCTAGATGCCGGTGGACGGGTTTCGGTGATTGACTTGGCGATATCGCAAGAGGATCACTGGTTAATCGTGGACTGCATAACACGCTCTGGCTCTGTACCCGCACGCAGCAATTGTTTGCGCATGGTGTTAGCAAACGGCGTGATGCTGCTTGCATCGGCAAACTGTGCGGGTGCTGCGGCCATACGCTCTAACCATGCGTGCGCCACTATCCCTAACGCACTTTCGTTTTGTGTAGACTCTGGCCAGCGCCACGCGTTATGTGCCACGGCAACCGTTTTAGGTGGTACGACAACGTGCTGTACCTGTTGCAGACGTTTCAACAAGCGCTGCGCACCTGGGGTTGCTGCTGTTGTGCCAAGTTCTACCGTGGTTGTTGCAGCATCGTTTTGGGGTAAGCAATCCCAAATTCTGCCTAATAGGCTCTGCCCGCTTGGTGCTTTAAGTTGACCTGCATCGTCTACTTTCATATCGGCCACTATGTGCAGTTGGCTGCGTGCACGGGTTACGGCTACGTACAGTAAACGGTTGGCTTCGTGAAAGGCTCGTTGCTGTTCTCGTTTTGCTAAAAACGCCGATACAGGGTCTTGGTCTTCGCTGCCACGTGGTTTGACTGGCCCTAACAGTAAACGCCCATCACTTTGCTCCAAGCGAATCAATGGCGCAGTGTCACCGCGTGCCGCGCGCTCCAAACCGTACAAAATAACCGATTCAAATTCCAAGCCTTTGGATTTGTGTATGGTCATGATTTCCACACACTCCCCTGCCCCCTGCGGCACAGCGAATAATCGCTGCACGCGTTCTTCAAAGTCGTTGACGCTCACGTCGCCATAGGGCGCAAGGTTTTCGAGTAAGCGGAATACCTGTTCAGCATCGTCACGATCAGCGGGGTGAGCGTATACCTGCTCGGCCCCCAAACGTTGCCAGACCTCTTGCAGCCACGCAGCAAAGGGTTGGCTTCCACTGCGATTGCTGTGTGCAAATAAGGCAGCGCTTGCCGCCTGCAATCTCGCCAACTCATTGCCCTCTAAAGCGGCACTACGTTCTGGACTCGCCAACAACGCAGACAACAATTCGGGAATGGGCGTGCTGGCATCGCTTCCACATAAGCTGTGTAAGCTGCTGAGTGTCAGCCCCACCATGGGAGAGCGCAAGATCGCTAGCCATGCCAACCTATCGCCGGGATGGCACAAAGCACGCACCAACTGCACCAAATCACCGACTACCGGTCTATTGGCCAGCGGCTCTAGCTCTACCGCTCTACACGGAATGCCTTGCATGGTGAGTTCTCGTACCACTTGGCGTAAATGACTACGCGCTCGCACCAACACCGCAACGGGGTGAGCACTGCCTGCATAACGCTGCAAGCCGTCTCTACATAATGCCACCACCTGTTGCTGTGATTGCTGAGCTATCTGGTCGGCGCTTTCGTCTTCTGCTGTACTCCAGATGGGATGAAAGTTCACTGCGGTGTGTTCAGACGCAGGGTTAAAGGGGTCCGACGGGCTGTAGCTCACCGCCCCCATATCGCTATCATCATATGCAGGAAACAGCCACCTACCTGCTACGTTCACCCACTCTACCAACCCTGCTTGTGAACGGAAATTCGTGGTTAAGTTCAAGGGTTCTAAATCTACTGAACCTAAGGCGCGCGCCGCTTTCACGCGCAAGAACAAGCCCACTTCCGCTTTACGGAATCGGTAGATGGACTGCATGGGGTCGCCCACCAAGAACAAGGTACGGCCATCACCCGCTTCCCATCCAGAGCTTAAGCGTTCCAGCAATGCGATTTGCGTCAAGCTGGTGTCTTGAAACTCATCCACCAGCAAATGCTGTATGGCACGGTCAGCCTTCAGCAAAAGTTCTGAAGGCTCGTCGGAACTGCCCAAGGCGTGCAAAGCCCGCTGAGAAATCTCAATGAAATCCACCTCGCTTTGCTCGGCAAATACTTGGCGCAGTTGAAAACTTGCCAACCACAGCACTTGGATGAAATTCATCAGAGCCTCAAGTTGCTCCTCACTGTAGCCATTGGGCAAATCACGTACACGCGCTAAAGCCGCTATCCACGGAGCCTCTACGGCGGCGGATGCTATCCATTCTTCTAATGCCGCTTTCTCTGCCGTTTTAGGAGCAAAGCCTTGAGCAACCGTAATACGCTTGCGTAGCTCGCCTTTGCCTGTCAGCAGAAAATCGGCCAAACAGCGCCACTGCGGTAACGCATCTATGTCTGCCGATAAGGGCTCACCATTCCATTGCTGTAACAGTTGCAAGCTGTCATTGCCGGTTGCCGCTAGTTGTTCGGCCGCATGACGCACCAATGGTGATAAGTCCTGCGCCCAACCTAAAGGCATAGCAGATGCCAACAAGGCCAACTCTGCCTGCAGGATTTCCTCAAGGTTATCTTCGATTTGAAAGATGCTTTCCGGATCACCCAAAATCGGCTGCCACTGATCACGACTCGCCAACATTTGCATCAATAGCTCTTCTGCTGCCGGTACGTGCACATCCATATGCGCCATCATTTTGGCTACTGGCTCTTGCTCTTCAATCATGGCCAACGTCGCTTGTGCGGCACGTCGGTAATGCTGACTCACGTCCTCGGCTACCGCAGGCATACCGCCTAAGCCACTCACCCACGGCATGGCTCGCACCAAGTGCGCGCACAGGGAGTCAATAGTACGAATGCTTAAGCGTGCGGGGTATTCCAATAAATTCCAGCCCAGCTCTACATCACGCAGCATAGCTTGGCGGGCAAGCTCCCAACTTTGGCGTTTATAGGCTTCAGCGGGCGGCGTATCCGATAAACCTGCACGCAGTTTTTCCAACACCCGCGCATGCATTTCTGCTGCAGCTTTTTTGGTAAAGGTGATGGCGACCACTTCTTCTGGCCGTCGTACAGTTGCCAGCAGCGCCAGAATTCTATCGGTCAGCAGTTCGGTTTTCCCAGAACCAGCAGGGGCCTGCACTAAAAATGAGCGTCTGGGATCAATAGCAGTTTTCCGGACGGCGGCGTCATTAGGCGTGATCATCGTTCACCTCATTCAAACGCAGCATCGGCAATACATCACAAAACATAAGATCTTGCTCATTCCATAGTTGATTCGCGGCATAGCCCGCGCAGAACTCTGCTGCCAAAGCTTCAATAGCCTGCTGCCACTGCTGCACTTGTGATTCCCAATCGGGCAGATCATATTTTTTACTGGCTGACTCTGGCGTGGTCACATCACCAAACGGCTGTTGTGCATAACCAGTCACACCTGGCGATCGAGTATTCAGCCACGCTAACGCAGCGCCACCAACCTCTTCACCTTGTTGCTGCAAATGCGCGGCGTACAGCGGCAATTGCAACTCTATAGGTCTAGGTCGCAACCAGTCGTCTAGCGGGTTACGTCTATTTAAGGAAGTCTTGTAATCCAGTACGACCACGCTGCCATCCGCCAACTGATCCAGTCGGTCTAGACGCATGGATAAACTCAAGTTCTGGTAGGCCCAATACAAGGTTTGCTCTAGTGAGCGCACTTCAAAATCGGGACGTGTCAGCTCAAAGCCAAACCAACTACGCAATACCACCTCGGCGCGTTCGCATTCTAATTGACGCAAGCGTGCTGAATAACCATGTAAGGTTTCTTGTGCAGCTTTTTCAATGCACTGCCCCAACCCTTCAGGCTGAGTTTCCAGCCACAGTGCCAAGCCTGCTTGCGTGCGCGGTTCACACGCTTCCCATGCGCGTTCAATTGCACTATGCAAAAACTGACCGCGCACGTTTTGCTCGCCTACTTGAGCGTAGTCTGGCAAAGCAGCTGCGGACAACCGGTATTTCACAAATGCCCATAAGGGGGACCGTGCTTGCGTATCCAACACTCCAGCGCCACCTCGTATTTGTGTATTTTGCAGTAGCGCAGGGCCATGCTCATCGCGCAAATACTCCAGCGCTGCGCCTGCAGTATCCACCGCTGGTAACGCGTAGTCTTGCTGGTCTAACGTGCTCAATAGCGGGCTAGGACGCAATAACTGCTCGCCTTGATACTGTGGATAACTAACGCGTACTGTCTTAGCGCTGCCGCATAGTGACGCAAACAAATAACGCGCCCATTGCAACTCACGCTCAGGCGTAGAACGAGGCGCATTCACGCGACGTAGTGCACTGTAAGGAATGAGCGGATTAGGCCGCACTGCAGCAGGCAAAACTTCGTCACTTAACCCTAGAATCCAGATAGCATCCCATTGACCGCCCTCGGCTTCCAGCATCCCCAATACATCTAAGCGAGATGACGGATCACGCTGCGGCTGAAAGGCTGTTTCACGCAGCAAGCGTGTTAGCAATCGCAGCGCCTGCCCAAAACGCAGTGTGGACAACAAGGGCGTTTGCTGAGCAAATTGCCCCAGCTTGGCATCAAACGCTTCCATCACCTGGAACGCATGGCTATCCAAACTTTCTTGGCCCGGAAAACCCAAGTGCTGTAACAACGTGCGCATACATTGCGCCCAGCCTAATGCAGACTGGCGTGTTGGCTGTGCTTGCAAATGAGCCCATGCCACGCCCCAAGCTTGATGTAGCTCCGGGAGACGCTCAGTAAGAGCCGTTTCCCATGTGAGGGTATCGAGGCTGAGTTCACCTTGCTGACGTAAGCGCACATCCCACATCACCCGTGCTGAGGCTTCACTCATACTGCCCGCGCATGCTCCCGCCAATAAGGCTTTACCTAAGGTACCGGCAGCCACTTTTTCCGTGCGCAACAACTCGGCCATCACCTCCAACCATGCCAACGCAGCACGCACCAATGGCCATTCTGTTAAGGGTCTAGCGACCGCCACGTTCCATGCCAAAGCGGGTATATTCTGGCCATCACCACGGCAGGCTTCGCTTAACAGCCTATGCGCCAAAGGCACATTTTTTTCCAACTGCGCCGCCACAATCGCCACACGGCGATGTGGATGAGCACGCAACTGCTCTACCGCCCATTGCACAGCCAAACGCCATTCTTGATCACTATCGTGGGCGGCTATTTGCAACGGATCCGAAACCTCAACCTCTGGTGTAGCCAACTGATAACACGTTACCCCCTGAGCACTTAAGGCTTGCAGTAACAGGGTAAATCGTGGCGACAATTCATGAAAACCCGCCAGCACCAGCGTACTAAACGGTGGCTGTAAAGCTGAGGCTTGCAGCGCCTGCAACACTCTATTGGCAGACCTATTGGCATCGTCTAAGTCTGACTCTTGCAATCTATTCTTATAACGCTCGCGCCAGCGCAAAAAACGCTCGTAGTCGGGGGACTGCTCAGCTTCAATAACGTCTATTTGCCAATCATCCAACAAGGTGTCGGCTTCACTGGCCAACTTGGCGGCTTGACGCATATCCAGCAAACCCTCGCCTTCAGTCGCTTCCTCTTCACGTATGGACTCTTCCCATGCATAGTGGCACCCAAAGCTGTCTAGCACGTGCGCAGCAGGCGCAAAGCTTTCGCTAAAACACAGCTCGTCAGCCAACTGGCGCAACCACGCCCCTACAGGCATGATTTCTGGCACTGCCATCGTACGCTGGCCAGCATTCAGCGAGCGCTGCAATGTTTCCAGAATACGCCGCGCAAAACGGTTGTTCACCGTCAGAATCAAGGTCTGAGTACTCTCCAACTCGCCCAGTTCGTGCATCTGCAAATAAGGAATTTCCTGCATGACGGGGATTTGCCTCCGCTTTGTCCTGTAATATAGATGCTTATTGTAGCGACCTCCCATACTAGGATGTCGTTTCCTTTCTGACGCTACTGTTTGAATTATGTCCGACTCTTCTTTGCCTGAATTTGAACTGGCTGGTTCTATTTGGTTTAGATCTGGAACCCAGAACTGGGGAAACCCGCGACGCATGGCTTTGTTGGCCGCGATACGTGAGCATGGTTCTATTTCTGCAGCAGCCCGCGACATAGGGCTAAGCTACAAAGCCGCCTGGGATGCCATAGACACCATCAACAACCTGTCTGATGAAACCCTCATCCAGCGCAACACCGGCGGACAACGCGGTGGTGGTGCGACGCTGACGCCCAAAGCCATTGAAATTCTGGAACTCTACGAGCATCTTGATGAAGTGCATCAACGCTTCATGAAGCGCCTGTCCCGTGCCCGTCCGGGCTCTGAACAAACCATGCAAGTATTGCAAAACATGATGGTACAAACTTCTGCACGAAATAACTTTATTGGCACAGTCAGCGACGTCACTTTGTCTCAGATTAGCGCTGAAGTACGCCTGAGCATCGGTGAGCAATTTGATATTGTGTCGTCAGTCACACGTGAAAGCGTGGAAACACTTGGCTTGACCAAAGGCGTACGCGCCTTGGCGTTTATCAAAGCGTCATCCATTATCATCGGTACCGATTGCGCCAATACTCGCATGTCTGCACGCAATATTCTGCAAGGGAAAATCGTGCATTTACAAAGCGAGGCGGTAGGTGCTGAAGTGGGGTTGGAACTGCCTAGTGGTCATCGTATTGCCGCCACTATCACCACTGAAAGCTTGCAACGCTTGAAGCTCACATTGGGGCAAGATGCCTGCGCGATTTTCAAAGCCTCCAGCGTGCTGTTGGGCACCTTAGATTAAGCCACTTCTTCCTGAGCTAATTGCTGCTCAGACTCAGCTTGTAAGGCCGTTGGTGAGCAACAGCCTTCAATGCTGCCTTGCCGTATACGGTACACCTCGTCAGCTAGCACCACAGCATCGTCAGGATCGTGCGTAATGATGATAGAAGGAATATCCAACTGCTGCTGAAGCTCTCGCAGTTCTACGCGCATTTTGCGTCGCAAATGCACATCTAGCGCTGCCAACGGCTCATCCAAAATCAACAGTTCTGGCTCTACTGCCAATGCGCGTGCCAAAGCTGTACGCTGCTTTTGTCCACCAGAAATTTCGGCTGGATAATTATGCAATACTGCTTCTAGCTCAAATGCCTGCACCCAACGCTTTGCGGATTCAGGTAAAAATTTGCGGCTAGGATTCAACCACGAACGACGCAAGCCATAGCAAATATTCTGCGCCACCGTGAGGTGAGGAAACAGGCCATAATCTTGCAGCAAATACGCCAACCTGCGCTGTTGTGGCGATACCAGAATCTTCTTTTCCGAACAGAACAACACCCTGTCGCCCACGGCGATATGACCGCTATCAGGGCGTAACAAGCCTGCCACGGCTTGCACCGTTAAGGTTTTACCAGAGCCTGATGGGCCAAATAACGCAATGCGTCTGGCTTCAGTATGTATGTCTACATCAAGACTAAAGCTTCTATCGCCCTGCCCTACGGTGCGCTGTATGCGTATGGTGATACTCATCAGCGTGCTCCTTGTCGGCGAGCGTAAGCAGGCTTGATATAGCTTGCCAACCACAGTACCAGCACACAACTAATAGAGGTGGTAATCACCAAGACCATCGCCAAATCATCATTACCGGCTTGCACAGCCTCGTAAATAGAAATGGACAAGGTTTGTGTGCGACCTGGAATACTACCCGCGATCATTAAGGTGGCACCAAACTCGCCCAAAGCACGAGCAAAGGCCAACAATACACCTGCCATAATGCCGCGCATGGCCAAGGGTAACGTGACTCTAAAAAAGGTGGCCGCATCGGAAACGCCCAAAATTTTGGAGGCATTAACCAAGCGCTGATCCACATCTTCAAATGCTGCTCTGGCCGCTTTCAACACCATGGGGAAGGCCACCACCGTTGCAGCAATTACGGCCCCCTGCCAGGTGAACACCAATTCGATGTTCCACTGTGCCAACCATTGCCCTACCACGCCTCGACGCCCCAACAATACCAACAAGTAATACCCCACCACGGTAGGGGGCAGCACCATTGGTAACGTCAAGATTGAGTCAACCACGTTACAGAATGGGGACTTCCAGCGCGACAAAGCATACGCACCAGCAATACCCAAAATGGAGGCAAAAAAAGTGGCCCACCCTGCCACCTTCAATGAAAGTAACAGGGGGACCCACAGTCCTGACAGCATATGCTTGGCCTAATTAAGGCTTAGAGAAGCCGTATTTAGCCAAAATCTCTTGGCCTTCATCTGACAAGATGAAATCCACATACTCTTGTGCTTGTGGGTGAGCACCATCGCGTTTCACAACAGCGATTGGGTAAGTCACAGGAGTCACTGTTTCCAACACTTCTACAACTTTCACTTTGTCTTTCATGATGGCGGCATCAGTGGCAAACACAAAGCCTGCGTCCACTTCACCACGGCTAACGTAATCCAAAACTTGGCGTACGTTTTGGCCCAACACTTGACGTTCAGTTACTGCTTCCCACGCACCCTCTTTTTCCAATGCACCTTTGGTGTAACGGCCTACAGGCACTGTTTCAGGATTACCAAAAGCAATACGCGTTACATCAGCATTAGACAGTGACGCCAAACCTTCTACATTTTTAGGATTGTCGTTAGGAACAATCAGTACCACTTGGTTGCGCACAAAATCGGCACGCGAATCAGGCACGATGGCATCCGCTTCAACCGCTTTATCCATCGCTTTTTGGTCTGCCGATGCGAACACATCAGCTGGAGCACCATTCACGATTTGCTGCAACAACACGTCTGATGCAGCAAAACTGTTCAGCACTTTAGTGTCTGTATGTTTTTTCTCAAACGCCTCACCAACTTCTTTGAATGCATTGGTCAGGCTAGCAGCACCCGACACCAACAATTCACCGGCCTGAACAGCACTACCAAAAACCAGACCTGCACTCAATGCACCCGATACACACAGAGCGCGAACAATACGGCTATAGCTTTTCATGCCTTCTCCTTGGCAAGTTGTAAGAATCTATGAAAGCATTATATATAGATGTAT
>SRSN01000147.1 GCA_004791645.1 Alcaligenaceae bacterium 429 | reverse complement strand
GTGTGGCGCGGTTCGGTTTTGTTGAGTGGTGTGAAGGGCCGCGTTCCCAGAATGACCACTTTGATGTGGAGAGCCGCTTCCAGAGGGTAATTTTGTCTGATGTGCCGCGTATGACTGTGCGTGACGCATCAGCTGCCCGCCGCTTCACATGGTTGGTG
The DNA here is from genome assembly GCA_004791645.1 of Alcaligenaceae bacterium 429. GTDB lineage: Bacteria > Pseudomonadota > Gammaproteobacteria > Burkholderiales > Burkholderiaceae_B > Paenalcaligenes. The sequence goes on along the minus strand of SRSN01000147.1, from coordinate 8,713 downwards.
GACGTGTTGTATGACCACCAAGTCAAACTGATTATCTCGGCAGAATGTGATCCAGATGAGTTGTATGTGGAAGGCCCTATGGCATCTGAATTCCACCGTACTGTCTCACGTCTGGTTGAAATGCAGTCTAAAGAGTATCTGGAGTCCGAGCGCCGCAGCGCTGTGACCCTCTAATTTACTAATTGTTTTTAAAAGTCTTGATCTGATGAGCACACGTATACTTACAGGCATCACGACGTCGGGTATCCCTCATTTGGGAAATTATGCTGGCGCTATCCAACCTGCGATTCAAATGAGTCGTCAAACGGGTAACGATGCATTTTTCTTTATGGCCGACTACCACGCATTGGTGAAATGCGATGATCCAGAACGGGTAGCCCGTTCGCGCCAAGCGTTGGCAGCTACGTGGCTAGCAGCAGGTCTGGATACAGATAAAGCTACCTTTTACCGTCAGTCTGATATTCCTGAAATCCCTGAGTTGAACTGGGTGTTGAGTTGTGTAACGTCTAAAGGCTTGATGAATCGTGCACACGCTTACAAAGCAGCACAGGATCAAAATGCAGCTAAAGGCATAGAGCTGGATGATGGCGTGACGATGGGGCTGTATTGCTACCCTGTGTTGATGTCTGCCGATATTCTGATTTTTAACGCGAACAAAGTACCCGTAGGCCGAGATCAAGTTCAGCACTTGGAAATGGCACGTGATATCGCTCAGCGTTTCAACCACATGTACGGTGAAACCTTTGTGCTGCCTGAGGTACAAATTGCTGAAAACGTGGCTATTTTGCCGGGCCTAGATGGTCGCAAAATGTCCAAGAGCTATGACAACACCATTCCGCTGTTTGAAAGCTCCGAAGCTGAATTAAAAGCAGCCATTATGCGCATCGTGACGGATTCCCGTCAGCCTGGAGAGCCTAAGGATGCTGATGCTTCCATGATTTTCCAGATCTACAAAGGCTTTGCCAGTGATGCTCAAACTGCTGCGCTGAAAGCAGAGCTAGAGCGCGGCATGGGCTGGGGCGATGCTAAAAACGCCTTGTTCACTTTGCTGAATGATCACTTGGCACCTATGCGTGACCATTACCAAGACTTACTGTCTCGCCCAGACGATATCGAAGACATCCTGTTGGCCGGCGCAGCTAAAGCACGCCGCTACACAGAGCCTTTGATGGAAAAAGTGCGTGATGCCGTAGGCTTGCGTAAAGCGAAACGTGTTGCAGTGTCTGCACCTGCTGAAAAGAAAGCAGCACGTAAAGGCCGCTTTGTCAGCTTCCGCGAAGAAGAAGGTTTCCGCTTCCGTTTGCTAGACGCAGCGGGCACAGAGTTGTTAGTGTCTGAGGTGTTTGCTGATCCTCGTCAGGCCGGTATGGCACAGAAGGCATTGGCGGCACTGAATGATCGTAGCCAATTTGACGTGGCAGGTGATGAGGCGTTGGTAGTGGTAGAGGGCACAAAAGTTGCCAGCCTGCCAACTGCTGAGTTGGATGCTTTGCTGGAAACATTGGAAGGAATGCGGGCGGAGTAAGAACTGCAGTTTCCCTCCCCTCTGAGTAGTAAAAATGGCTCCTGATTTAGGGGCCATTTTTTATTGTTCAGGCGGCGGTGGCTGATGGATGATTACGACATGCATAGCACACGTGTTGTGGAAGCTAGTGCTGAGCATGCCGAGGCTCCATTCATCGCACACGCTGGGAGACTGCAGGAATACTTTTTTTGATTTGAGACACCAAATCAAAAAGTTTCCTCTCCGTCCCCCGATTGTTTTGAATGTGGCTAGGCTTACAGCCCTTTCTTTAGTCGCGGTATTTTCAGCGACAGAACTATCCATCACCTTCAACGGCAACTTACCCACACATTGTTGCAAGCTATGGCTGTTAGTGGGGAACATGTTGAGGCAGTGTTCATTGCATACGCTGGGGATTGCGGAAAAGCTTTTTGTGATTTGAGACACCAAATCAAAAAGTTTCCTCTCCGTCCCCCGGTTGCTTTGAATGTGGATAGGTTTACAGCCCTTTCTTGAGTAATGGTAGTTGTGTACCCCGCAATAAAAACGGCCCCTAAAAGGAGCCGTTTCCAACCTACGCCTAACGCGTATTACTTACGCAGTTTGGCAAACGCTGCCGCCATAGCATTGTTCATCGCGGGTTCTTCACGACGTTGCTGTGGAGCGCGATTGTTGTTGCGTTGGCCTTTGTTGCTAGCCGGACGATCGCTGCCACCAGAGCTAGGCAGATCATCGTTTAAACGCATGGTGAGGCTAATGCGTTTACGCGGCACATCTACTTCCAGCACTTTGACCTTCACGGTTTGACCTACACGCACTACATCGCGTGGGTCGCTTATAAACTGATCAGACAGCGCCGAGATGTGCACCAAACCGTCTTGGTGTACGCCCACATCCACAAATGCGCCAAAGTTAGCCACGTTGGTCACTACGCCTTCTAGCGTCATGCCAGGGATCAAGTCAGAGATCTTGGTAACACCTTCCATGAAGGTGGCTGTGCTGAACTCAGGGCGTGGGTCACGGCCAGGTTTTTCAAACTCAGCAAAAATATCCTGAACAGTAGGCAAACCAAAGCGCTCGTCGGTGAAGTCGTTAGGGGATAGTCCTTTCAGTGCACCGCTTTGGCCCATCACTTCTTTGGCCTGCTTTTGAATACGAGCCAAGATGCGTTCAGCGACTGGATAGGCTTCTGGGTGAACAGCGGAGGCATCCAGTGGGTTGTCAGCGTTAGGAATACGCAAGAAACCAGCAGCTTGCTCAAAAGCTTTGGGGCCGAAGCGTGGTACGTCCAGCAATTGCTTGCGGGACAAGAATGCGCCGTTGCTGTTACGCCATTCCACAATGTTTTTAGCCAGTGTAGCGTTCAGGCCAGATACGTGCATCAGCAATGGAGCAGAGGCGGTATTCACGTCTACACCTACCGCGTTCACACAATCCTCAACCACGGCTTCTAGTGATCGAGCCAGCTCACGTTGATTCACATCGTGTTGGTATTGGCCTACACCAATAGCTTTGGGTTCGATTTTTACCAATTCAGCCAATGGGTCTTGTAAGCGACGGGCGATGGATACCGCACCACGCAAGCTTACGTCCAACTCAGGAAACTCTTTGGCGGCGAGCTCAGAGGCTGAGTACACCGATGCGCCGGCTTCAGACACAGAAACGCGTGTGAGTTGAAGTTCAGGGTGGCGGCTTTGCAATTCGGAAACCAGTTTTTCAGTTTCACGCGATGCAGTACCGTTACCTACAGCTACCAGCTCAATGTTGTGTTTCTTAGCGATAGCGGCCAAGGCTTTTAAGCTGCCTTCTACATCACGGCGTGGCTCAAAAGGATAGATGGTGACGGTGTCTAGCAGTTTGCCAGTGGTATCAATGGCAGCTACTTTTACACCGGTACGAATACCAGGGTCTAGGCCCAATACAGATTTATGGCCAGCAGGGGCTGCTAGCAGTAAATCTCGTAAGTTGGCAGCAAATACACGTGTGGCTTCTTGCTCAGCTTGCTCACGCAAACGTGTAATGAGCTCAGTTTCAAACAAGGTCAGCAGTTTTACGCGCCATGTCCAGCGGCATACTTCGGCCATCCATGCTTCGTGAGCAGTGGCTTGGCTGTCAAAGCGTGCAGCGCTGTTGCTGAGCTCAGCAATGCGTTCAATGCAGGGGTGAGGGTGCAGCGCCTCTTGTTCTTCGGTTAAGCCTAAGCGTAACGTTAGTACACCTTGTTGGCGGCCGCGTAGCAGCGCCAATGTACGGTGCGAGGGTAGGGTACGCAGGGTTTCGCTAAAATCAAACCAGTCTTGGAATTTGTTGCCTTCTTGTTCTTTGCCTTCTACAACTTTGGCGTACAGCAAACCGCTGTTCCATAAGTATTCACGTAGCTTGGCTAACAAGTCAGCATTTTCGGCTTGGTTCTCAGACAGAATGTCACGAGCACCATCCAACGCTGCTTTGCTGCTATCAAATGGCGCTTCACCTACAAAGGCTTCGGCTAGTACCAGCGGATCACTGGTGGGGTTGTCCAGAATGTTTTGCAGCAAGGCATCCAAACCAGCTTCACGGGCAATTTGTGCGCGTGTGCGACGTTTGGGTTTGTAAGGAGTGTATAAGTCTTCTAGGCGCTGTTTGGTATCAGCCGAAGTGATTTCGGAAAGAAGTTCAGGATTGAGCTTACCTTGTTGCTCAATCGAATCTAAAATGGCGATACGGCGGGTTTCCAGTTCGCGCAGATACAATAAGCGCACTTCCAACTCGCGTAGTACACCGTCATCTAAACCACCAGTGGCTTCTTTACGGTAACGGGCAATAAACGGTACGGTGGCACCATCATCCAGCAAATCCACTGCCGCAGTGGCCTGATTAGGGCGTATGCTCAACTCGGTTGCGAGCTGTTGCAAAATACGGTTTTGGTCAATGGTACGCGGGGAAGAGGAGGGGGTAGTTGTCATGGATTCAATACGGCCAAAAAACAAAAGGTCGGGCTTGGTGCCATGCCGGAGGCTGACGTGAATCCCGTGTATGAACGGGAACCCAGTAAAAAATGATCGGCTTTGATTATAGAGCCGTGCAGAGATATTGAAAGAACTATGACCATGCTGACACAGGAACTTGACGAAATTTTTGCTGAGGGTGGACCTCTGGCGGAGTCTGTGCAGCAATACCATTTGCGTATGGGCCAATTAGAGCTAGCGCGCTCTATTCATAAGGCGATCACAGATCACGAAATACTAATTGCCGAAGCAGGTACGGGTACAGGAAAAACCTGGGCGTACTTGGTTCCCGTATTCCTAAGTGGCTCAAAAGCCCTAGTGTCCACGGGGACACGTACCTTGCAGGACCAGCTGTTTAGGCGCGATTTGCCACACTTGCGCAAGGCTTTGGGGTTGCCTGTGCAGGTGGCGTTGTTGAAAGGTCGTGGCAACTACGTGTGTCATTACCACTTAGAGCGTGCAGAGCAAGATGGTCGTGGGTTTGCGTCACGCCGCGAAGTAACGTGGATGCGCGAAATTCAACGATTTAGCGAAACCAGCGGCTCAGGCGATAAATCCGAGTTGGCTAGCATCCCCGAAGATGCTGAAATTTGGTCGCGGGTAACCTCCACACGTGAAAACTGCTTGGGGCAAGACTGCTCGTATGTGGGTGATTGCTTTGTGTTGAAAGCACGCCGTAAGGCGCAAGAGGCCGACGTGGTGGTAGTGAACCACGCGTTGTTTATGGCAGATTTGGCACTGCGTGAAGAGGGTATTACCGACCTGCTGCCAGCGGTAGACACAGTGGTGTTTGACGAGGCACACCAGTTGCCTGACGTAGCTACCCGTTTCCTGGGTACATCGGTATCACTGCATCACTTGTTAGATTTGGCGCGTCAAACTGAGGTGGCGGGTTTAGGTCATGCGCGTGGCGTGGTGGATTGGAGTGCTGTTTCGGGTGCATTAGAACAAGCCTGTAGAGACTTACGCTTGGCTACAGCTGAAGTCGCTAAGATGCCAGGTGCTCGTGCCACCTTCGAGATGATTCCTGAGCCAGAGGCTTTTGATGAGGCTCTAGAGGAACTGCTGGAAAAATTAGACAAAATTATCAAGCTGCTAGATATGCTGGCAGAAAAGCATCCAGATCTAGGTGCTGCTCACAAACAAGCACTGCTGTTGCGTGCACGGTTGTTTTTATGGAGTCAGCCAGATAGGCAAGGGCGTCATGCGTTAGCGCCTGATACGGCTTCTGCCGAGTTAAAAGAGTCTGCTGCCGATGAGATGGTGCGCTGGGTAGAGCACACACAAACGTCGTTGCGTTTTCATAGCGCACCGTTGTCAGTAGCAAAGATATTTTCGCGCTACCGAGAACCGCATCAAGCATGGGTACTGACATCAGCTACCTTGTCGGTGCATGGTAACTTTGCTCACTTCGTGCACCAGTTGGGCCTGTGGCAAGCCCGAACAGAAGTGTGGCCGTCTCCGTTTGATTACCCTCAGCAAGGGCTGATGTTTGTACCTAATAGTTTGCCAGTACCCTCGTCGCCACAATTCAATGAACGCTTTGTGGAGTTGCTGATACCGCTGATACAGGAAGCTAAAGGTGGGGTGTTGGTGCTGTGTACCACGCTGCGTTCGGTTGAGCGTATTGCTGAGCTGCTGCAAGAGCGTTTTGAAGACTTAGGTATTACTAGACCTTTGTTGCGTCAAGGCGAGCGTTCAAGACGTGTGCTGTTGGAAGAATTTCGCAATGGCCACAACATGGTGCTGGTGGGCAGTGCGAGCTTCTGGGAAGGTATTGACGTGCCGGGTGATGCGTTGACCTTGGTGGCTATTGATAAGCTGCCGTTTGCGCCGCCAGATGATCCAGTACTAGAGGCTCGTATCAATGCGTGTAGAGGGCGTGGCGGTAATCCGTTTATGGAATACCAGTTGCCCGATGCGGCGATTGCCTTAAAGCAAGGGGCAGGACGCTTGATTCGTACTGAGCAAGATTGGGGCGTCTTAGTGGTAGGTGATGCGCGTATTGTGGATAAACCTTACGGCAAGTTGTTATGGCGCGGGTTGCCACCATTTTCGCGTACACGAGACCCACAGCGAGCATTGGCTTTTTTCAAAGACAAGCAACAAGAGGAATAAAAAAAGGCTGCCATAAGGCAGCCTTTTTTGTATGCGTGAAACGTGCTTAGAACCAGTTGATAGGATTCCAGTAGTTGCTAGGTGTATCCAGGCCTTGCTTCCAGAGAATGCTGTCTGGGAAGTTTTCATCCATGATGCGTTTAGTGTCATCACGCAAAGCGGTTTCACCTAGTTCGTCATAAGACAAGTACATCAGGTACAACGCTTTTTCAGCAATAGCTACACCGTGAAAATCAGTGATGACGCGTTGTGCGCGGTTAATGGAAGCGATATAAGCGCCACGTTTGTAGTAGTACTCAGCAACGTGTACTTCGTTTTCTGCAATAGTGCTTACCAACCATGTGATACGTTGTTTGGCATCCGCGGCATAACGGCTATCAGGGTATAGATTGATCAGCTCGTTAAATGACTCATACGACTCGCGCAAGCCTTGAGGGTCACGCTCACTAGGATCTTGACGTGTGAACCGCGTCAACATCGCGCTAGGCGGTGTGAACGTAATCAACCCTTTGAGGTACAGCATGTAATCGCTGCCGGGGTGATTGGGGTATTGCTTCTGGAAACGGTCAATAGCAGCTAATGCTTGCTCTGGTTCTTCGTCTTTCCAGTTAATGTAGGCTTGGTCAATCAAAGCCTGTTGCGCATAAGTGCCAAATGGGTAGCGAGCTTCAATGGCTTCCAATCTAGTACGGGCAGCTTTCCAGTTGCCAGCATTCATTTCTTCACGCGCATCTTGGTAAAGCTTTTCTGCTGTCCAGCCTGCAGTAGGATCTACGGTAGGCTTGGTGGCACCACAACCCGCAATCACCAATACTACGCAGAGTGTTGCCAAAGCTTTGGCATAGCGCTGAAGATTAGCGATTCGAGATAGAAAAAAACGAGCAAGACGAGTCACAGAAGCATCCTTGGTGTTAGCATTTCAGACTGATTATATGATTTGTTGCTATGCAAGACACTAATACTGCAAAAAATTTACACGATCTCCTGTCCGACGAGGCAGTGGAAGAGCGTCGCTTTGTGTTACCTATCACTCAGGAACCCGAGCGTTTAGATAAAACACTGGCCTTATTGTTGCCAGAGCATTCGCGTAGCCGACTGCAGTCCTGGATCGAGGAAGGACATGTGCAGGTGAATCAGCAGGTAGTGCGTACACGCCATATCTTGTACCCCGGCGATGTTATCACGGTGCAGGAACAGGCGGCACCTGAATCTACGGCTTTTACCGCAGAGCCTGTGGATTTCCCTGTGGTTGAGGAAAGTGCGCATTGGATTGTGGTAAATAAGCCTGCAGGCTTGGTTACACATCCCGGTGCAGGTAACTGGACAGGTACCTTGCTGAATGGCTTGTTGTACCGCTACCCTGAGTTGGCTTCAGTGGCACGTGCAGGCATTGTGCATCGTTTGGATAAGATGACCTCAGGTTTGATGGTGGTGGCGCGTACAGAGACAGCGCAAACACACCTGGTGCGCCAATTGCAAAGCCGTAGCGTTAAACGCGAATACCGCGCATTGGTGCATGGTTTTGTAGCGCCCGAAGGTACCATTAATATACCTATAGGTCGTGATCCTCATGTGCCGGTCCGTATGGCTGTGAACGGTTCGGCTCCTCGTGAAGCTATTACACACTTCCATTGTTTACGTCATGGCTTGGCTGAGCGCGGTATCGCCTTTAGTGAAGTGGTGTGCAAACTAGAGACGGGCCGTACACATCAAATACGTGTACACCTAGCGAGTCAAAAGCATCCTTTGCTAGGCGATGATTTGTATGGCGGTAAAAATATGCTGGGCGCTGAGCGTCAGATGCTGCATGCCAGAGGGTTAGGCTTTGAAGACCCTGCTACTGGGCAGTTGGTGCAGTTCGAATCAGCGTTACCGGATGATATGAACGCTGTACGGGAGTGCATTGAATGGAAAAACCTTTAAAGGTATCTACAATTACCGGCCCGGAGTGGGCCGGTTGTTCGTATTTCAGCAGTTTGCGTTATCCCGGTTACAGCCGTGGTGATTGGGATGGGCTGAATTTAGGCGCGCACTGTTCTGATGAGGCAGCTGATGTGGCAGCCAATCGTGCCTTGCTGAGACAAAGTTTGCCCAGCGAGCCTGT
>SRSN01000146.1 GCA_004791645.1 Alcaligenaceae bacterium 429 | reverse complement strand
ATGGGTGAACGCAGAAACCACCGTGGTAGCGGAAACTAGAGCAATCACCATCAACGATGTGGGGACAATGTTATCCATCTTGGCGGTGCTGGCGGCGGTATTTTGGCAGTACCCGCCCTGATTTTTGGTTTAGGTTTAACGCTCCCTCAAGCAGCCCCCATCGCTTTAATTGCGGTAGGCGCGGCTGCTTTAGTAGGCGCGTTACAAGCTTTACGCCAAGGTAATGTACGCTACAAAGCCGCCATACTCATGGCCGTGGCCGGCGGATTAACTGCCCCTTTAGGTTTAAAGATGGCACACGTCACTAACCCAGACTGGTTAAATGTCTGTTTTGCTATTGTGCTGTTTCTAGTCGCCTTACGGATGTGGTTTCAAGCCACACAACAGCAGCGACTCCCAATGAATGACACTGGGCCACTACCACATAAAACCTGCACACTCTCGCCCCACAACGGTAAATTCGTCTGGACTCCTGCCACAGCAATTACGCTGACTGGTATAGGTGCTGTCTCTGGCTTTTTTACTGGCTTGCTTGGGATTGGCGGCGGCTTCATTATTGTCCCTGCCTTGGCCTATTTCAGCACCGCCAAGATGGATAACATTGTCCCCACATCGTTGATGGTGATTGCTCTAGTTTCCGCTACCACGGTGGTTTCTGCGTTCACCCATGGCTTAACCATCACCGCACAACAATGGCTGTTTATTTGGTGCACCATCATGGGGATGGTGGGTGGCCGTCTGATTGCGCCCCGCATCCCTGCCCCACTGTGGCAGCGCCTCTTTGCCATAGTGTGTACGGTTGTGGCTGTTGTACTGCTTTTACGTTAAAGCGCGCTTTTGCTTTTAAGGCCAAGCCCCCTACAATAGCTTGACTACACAATTAAGCCCTATGGCTATTTGATACATGACTGCGCCAGCCGCCCCCCCCATGACCGACTCACACGATCTATCGGACGATCGCACCTCTAGATCCGAACTGGCTTACCAAAAAATCCTAGACGGTATACGCGAAGGCGCTCTCAAACCGGGTCATCGCATTACCGAGGTAGAAATTGCCACATGGCTCAAAATGAGTCGCACACCAGTACGCGAGGCGCTGCGACGCTTGGAAACTGCTGGCTTACTCACTAGCGCACCGTATAGCGGCATGCAAATCACGCGTTTAGGCTACCAGGAAGTCATGGAGCTTTACGATATGCGTGTGGTGCTGGAAAGCACAGCGGCAGGTCTGGCCGCTAAACACGCAAGCGACGCCGAGATCTATTCGTTAAACGAGATAATGAAACGCTACGAAGCGGCCACCACTCCCGCAGAACAAGCGCGCCATAATCGCATTTTCCACCATGCTCTGGCTTACGCTGCACACAATCGCTACCTGCTTAAATCATTGAACTCTATTCGTGATTCCATGATTTTGCTTGGCAAGACCACATTCGAAGTACAAGGCCGTGCCCAACAAGTCATACAAGAGCACCGCAACATCATCAACGCCATTATTGCTCGTGATAGCCAAGCGGCTAGCGAAGCGGCAGCCCTGCATATTCGTGAGGCCCAAAAAGCACGCATTGCATTGCTGGGCGAGGAAATTGACGAATAAATGCGGCACGCCACACACAAAAAAGCCTGAACTTAGTTCAGGCTTTTTTATTCACTACCAGAGCACTACACGCCCAGATATTGCTCCACCATCACTCTATTATCTTGTAAGGCTTGACTGCTTCCCGACCACACTACGTGCCCTTTTTCTAGCACTACATGCTGGTTAGCTAGCTCTAACAACGGTTTTAGATTCTTATCCACGATAATCATCGTCAACCCAGTCTGCTTTAGCTCGCCCAAAACCCGCCAAATCTCAGCGCGCACTAAGGGCGCCAGGCCCTCTGTGGCCTCATCCAAGATTAACAGTTTGGGGTTGGTCATCAACGCCCGGCCAATTGCCAACATTTGCTGCTCGCCACCAGATAACTGGTTACCCATGTTGTTGCGACGCTCTTCCAATCGTGGGAAAAACTCGTAGATACGTTTCAAATCAAATGCTGGCTTTGCTCCATGCCTATTCGCCGCCGTAGCCACTAAATTTTCTTCTACATTCAAGGTAGGAAAAATCTGCCTGCCTTCGGGTACGTATCCCACACCTAGCCGCGCCACCTCAAAAGCAGCTAAGTTCTGAGTGCGCTTTCCTAAAATGCTAATAGAGCCTTGTCGTAACGGCAGTAAACCCATGATGCACTTCAGCAGTGTACTTTTACCCATGCCATTACGGCCTAACAAGGTAAGCACTTCGCCTTCTTGCAATGCAAGACTCACACCGTGCAACACATGGCTACTGCCGTAGCTGGCTTGCGCATCGTCCACCTTCAACAAAGTCGCCATGCCTTATTCCTCGTCACCCAAATACGCACGGCTCACTGCGTCGTTCTGGCGTATAGCTTGTGGGCTATCGCACGCAATAATGCGGCCATACACTAAGACGGAAATACGATCAGCCAACTGGAATACTGCTTCCATATCGTGCTCTACCATTAAGATGCTGTACTGGCCTTTAAGCTCTTGCAGCAAGGCAATCATTTGCTGAGATTCTGAACGACTCATCCCTGCCAACGGCTCATCTAATAGCAACAGCGTAGGTTTCATTGCCAACGCCATGGCGAGTTCTAACTGCCTATGTTCGCCGTGCGCCAACGCCATCACATCATCGTGCGCGCGCTGGGAAAGCCCTACTTGCTGCAACGCGGTCATAGCTTCATCGCTAACCGCTTGGTTTTGTCTTACCGGCTTAAACACCTGCCACGCAGACCCCGTGCGCGCCAAAATCATCATCATGACGTTTTCCAGCACACTAAAGCCTTTGAGCAACTGTGTAATTTGGTACGACCGCGCAATACCTTGCAAGGAACGCTGATGCACCGCTAACGAGGTAATGTCATTGCCCTGAAACTGTATAGTGCCTGCATCTGGTCTCAGCTCACCGACTAGCAAACCCATTAAGGTGGTTTTGCCTGCACCATTAGGGCCTATCAATGCATGGTACTCGCCGGTTTTAATCTCTAACGACACATCGTCAGTAGCCACTAAGCCACCAAAGCGTTTTTGCAACCCCTGCACGGTAAGTAGAGAACTCATGACTTTACCCCCTTAGAGGACAGCCCTATTAACGCTCCCCACAACCCTTTACGAGAGAACAATGCAATCAGGAAGATAAACAAGCCTATCCATGCCATCCAGTGCTGCGTCATGCCCGATAAGGCCTCTTCCAACAACAAGAACACGGCCGTACCTAATAAAGGCCCCATGACAGTACCCATGCCGCCCAACACAATCATCAGCACAGAGTCACCAGAGGCTTGCCACGACAAGTACGAAGGGGATGAAAACAACGTCAAATTAGCCAGTAATACACCGGCTATCGCACAAATCACAGCCGATGCCACATAAGCGGATAACTGATAACGCAAACGTGGAAACCCAGCCGCTACCATTCGTTGCTCATTGGACTGAAAGCCTCGTAATACATACCCAAAACGGCTGTGCACAACACGCCAAATCAAGAACATCACGATCAGCAATACCGCTACAGTGACGTAATACAGTGCCACCCTATTATTCAGGTCAGGCAAGAAGGCGAACTGACTACGTTGCGCTATCAGTAAGCCATCATCACCACCATATTGCTTCAGGCTGACAAACAGAAAATAGAACATTTGCCCAAACGCTAGGGTAATCATAATGAACCCTATACCGCGCGTGCGTAAAGACACCATCCCCGTTATCGCTGAGACTCCCATGGTGATGAGCACCGCCAATCCCAACTGCGTCCAACCATCTTGTAAACCATGAAAACTGCTGATGCCCACCACATAAGCACCTATGCCCACAAACATAGCGTGCCCCATGCTCACCAGCCCACCAAAACCTAAAATCAGGTTCAGACCACTGGCCACAATCGCAAAAATCACAATACGCGTAGCCAAGGTCAGATAAAAGCTCTGCCCCAACCACTGCGATACCATCGGCACAATCAACAGCAACGCAATCAGCAACACTGCTGCAATGGTGCGCACAGATCGCCACTGAATAGGTTCAGGCAAAAAACCAAAGAGAGTACTGCCACCACAGCACGGCTTGTCTCGCGAAGGTGATGTCATGCTAGATATCCTTAACGCTTGACCGGAAATAGCCCATGCGGTTTAAACGCGAGCACAATAGCCATAAACAAATAAATCAGCATAGACGCTAACGCCGGCCCTGCCGCATCAGCCACACTACGCTCTAAGAATCCACGCAGGATTTGAGCCATATACGCGCGCCCCATCGTATCCACAATGCCTATAATCAACGCCGCATAAAATGCACCGCGTATGGAGCCTATACCGCCAATCACAATGACCACCAAGGCCAAAATCAGCACGTTATCGCCCATACCAGACTGCACAGACACAATAGGCCCCACCAACCATCCAGCTAGCGCGGCAAGCCCTGCTCCCACACTGAACAATAAGGTATTCAGGAGTTTGGCATTCACACCTAACGCCGACACGATATCCACATGCGTAGAGCTAGCGCGCACCAACATACCTACCTTGGTACGGTGTATTAACCAATAAATCAGCACGGCTACCGCCAGCCCCATCGCAATAATTAACAAGCGATAGATGGGGTAGAACATGCCAAAAATACTGACAGCACCATTAGCCCACTCTGGCACGCTAGCAAAAAAGGGCTGAGCGCCCCAAATCATGCGGGCTGTTTCATTGAAAAATAAGATTAGGCCCAGTGTGGCCAACACTTGATCCAAGTGTTCTCGCGCATACAAGCGTCGCAATGCAACAAACTCTAGCGCCATGGCCAACAACATGGTTCCCCCTACTCCTGCCAACCCTGCCAACACGAATGAGTCCGTGTGTGCAAACGTAGTGGCCGAAAAGTAGGCGCCCATCATGTAGAAAGACCCATGGCTGAGGTTCACGAAATTCATGATCCCCAACACTAGGGTCAAACCAGCGGCAAAAAGAAACAGCAGCATGCCCAACTGTACGCCGTTGAGCAGCTGCGAAAAAAAGAGATTCCAAAACATCACTGCATCGGGCACGCCTGGTAATAACTATCCTTGGCATCCGTCAAGGTTTTGGCCACTGTCTTCAAGGTGGTATCACCATCTTGATTCACTACCTCAAAGACATAGAAATCTTGTATGGGGTAGTTGTTGGTGTTGAAGCGGAAGTTACCGCGCACTGACTCAAATTCAGCCGCTTTGATAGCCGCTTGCAGAGCTTCAGTATTTTCTACATTGCCTTCTACTTGTGCCAGCGCAGAATCTAGCAATCTAGCGGCATCGTAAGATTGTGCCGCGTACTCAGAAGGAATACGCCCGTACTTCTCGGTAAAGTCTTGTACAAACTGGTGGTTAGCCGCGTTATCCAAGTCTGGGCCCCAATCAGATGCACTGAGTACACCTACAGCCGAACTTTTAAGTGCAGGCAATGTTGTGCCATCAACTGTAGAAACGCTCATCAATGGGATGCGCCCCATTAAACCCGACTGCTGGTAGGCTCGCACAAAACTGACGCCCAAACCACCGGGATAAAACACGTACACGGCATCAGGCTGTTCAGCCATAATGCGAGAGATTTCAGTAGAGAAATCTAACTGATTCAACGGTGTGTAGATTTCGTCTTGCAGCTCAGTGGCGTAGGCCACTTTGAAGCCACGTACAAAGTCTTTACCCGCTTGATAGTTTGGTGCCAGCGTAATCACGCGTTCGTAGCCTTGGTTCTTGGCATACACACCCATGGTTTCAGCAAACTGATCATTTTGTTTGCTCATGACAAACACATGAGGATCACATTGCTCACCGGCCAATGGTGCTGGGCCAGCACTAGCACTCATCACGATGACATTGGCATCTGCGAATTTCTTTGCTACCGCCATCATGATGTTGGTGAATGAAAACCCTGTCACGATGGCTACTTTTTCTTTTTCGATAAGCTCATCAGCGATTTGGTTAGCGACTTCAGGTTTCAGCTGTGTATCACGCTTGATGACCTCAACCGGCACACCACCTAGCTTGCCGCCATTTTGCTCTACCAGCATCATGAAAGCATCAAGTTTGTCTTGCCCAAGCGCTGCTTGAGGGCCCGACAATTCACTCATAAAACCGATTTTGACAGCCTCTTCAGCTTGCACGCCTGAGCAGGCCATCATCAAACCGATCATCAGTGAAACTGTTCTCATTTTCATCATTATTCCTTTTTAGGCATATCCCAGCATTATAAGCAGTCTTTAGAGACAAGAATGATACTCATTAAGAATTTTTCGAATTCACCACAACTCTTGCGCTACCGACTGATAGTCATTATCATTCTCAACTATACCGTATAGGAGTTTATTATGCTTAAAACTGATCTATCCCACTGGCCCTTAATCATCACGGTAGCAACCGGCCCCGCCACCGTAGAAGAGTATGATGAGCACTTCGCACAATGGGCTGAATGGCTGCAACAAGATGAACACTTTGCCACCTTACGTATTTTTATGGATGACGATTCACTTGTGCACCCACCAGGCTCTGCCCAGCAATCTAAACAGTGGTTACAACAATGGGGAGCCGGTATCCGTGAGAAAGTGATGGGCATGGCAAGTGTCGTACCTGAAGCGCTTTACCCCAAGCAGAGTAAAATGAATGCCGAAAAGCTGTTTGGCGTACCTGCTCAAACCTTTGCCGACATTCACTCCTCACTCGCTTGGCTAGAACAGCACGTGTTTAAGCAACCACTGCCCAAAGCAGATTCGCTGGAGCACACGCTAACAGCCCTGCAAACTGCAATGCGTTCATGAATCTACCTTCTACCCCACCATCACGCCCCAGACGCCGCGCCCCCAAAGAGCGCCGCCTGGAGCTGATGAATGCGGCCCAATCTTTATTCTTGGAAAAAGGCATACAACACACCAGCGTGGATGACATTGTTGCCGCTGCCGATGTAGCCAAAGGGACCTTCTACGTCCATTTCGGCTCTAAAGATATTCTGCTCATGGCGCTACAACAGCGCTTTATTGATGATTTCTGTCAGCGTACCCATCACGCGCTACAACAACCGTACGCCAATTGGGAGCAACGCCTGTTGCATTGGTTTGACGCAGCACTTGGCTGCTTAATTCACCAAGAACTGCTGCACGACATGCTGTTTCATGACATACACCCAGCCAGCCGCTCTTTAATGCAGAACAACCCAGTTGTTGATCAATTGCGGCAGCTCATACTCGATGGACATGCCACTGCCGTATGGCACTGCGACCATCCGCAAGAAATGGCCATCATGATGTTTCAAAGCATGCATGGCTTAGCCGATATGCTGATTTCCAACAAAACACCTCAGCAACACTCTGCGCTCGCGCATCTACTGGCCAGCTCTTTTTCCGCTGCGCTTACCCTCAATATTTCGTGATGCCCGCTTCATGAGCTCTACACCCACATCCTCATCCGCATTCAATTTCAAACCCCTGCTGATTTCTAACATGGTGTGCAGTATGACCATGATGGCTTTCATTGCCGTATTAGGTCCTATTGCCAGCGTAGTTGGCTTAGCCCCCTGGCAAGCCGGCACCATCGCTACCGCTGGTGGAGTACTCTGGATGGCCACCGCTCGCCTCTGGGGACAACGCAGTGATCACCACGGTAGACGAACCGTACTGCTACAAGGGGTAAATGGCTTCTTGCTCAGCAACTTAGCCATGTGCGCACTACTGATTCTGTCGCTGCAATTTATGCCATCCAGCGTGCTCATTTTCTTGGGTATGTTGCTCGCCCGCAGTGTGACGGGTGCGTTTTATGCCACCATTCCTACCGTAGGCCAAGCATTGGTCGCTGATAATGTGCAACCCGCCCAACGCACAGCCACATTGGCAGCTTTAGGTGCTGCCAATGCTGCAGGTTTAGTGCTGGGTCCTGCACTAGCCGCCAGCCTTACCCATCACAGCCTAGCTGCCCCGTTGTACTTGATTGCCGTTCTGCCTGTGATTGCCAGCTTTATGCTCTGGCGTTATCTACCAAAGCAAGCCGCACAAGCCCACGCAAGCCGTGCCGCTGTTGCTTTACACGACCCTCGATTGCGCGGGCCCATGACGGTGGCTTTTGTGGCCATGCTATGTGTGGCCATTGCACAAATCACTATTGGCTTTTTTGCGATAGACCAATTAAGGCTGAACCCTACTGAAGCGGCACAAGCTGCCGGTACGTCGCTCACACTGGTAGGCATTGGTCTGATCTTGACCCAAATTGCCGTGCGTCAATTAAACTGGCCACCCAAGAAACTCATCCGCACAGGCGCTGTTATTGGGGTGCTAGGCTTTGCCTCAGCCGCCATTTCACTTTCCACAGGGATGCTAGCTACCAGTTTCTTGGTGGTTTCCGTAGGCACTGGCTGCATTTTCCCGGCTTTTGCGGCGTTAGCCTCTAATGCTGTAGAGCCCCATGAACAAGGTGCTGCTGCTGGCTCTATTGGTGCTGCCCAAGGTTTTGGCATGGTAGTAGGCCCGATTGCCGGTACATTGCTGTACAGCTTGAGTCCCAGTGTGCCCTACTTTTTTGCAGCCTTACTGCTGGGCGTGATCGCCATCTCCCGCATTTAAGCACTCGCGCGGCTTTTCTATTACCGGGCGTTCCAAAATATGAGCGCCCGGACCCAACTGACCTAACTCATCATAGGGGTTACGCAAGGGGCAACTTTCTAGCGACAAACACCCGCAACCAATACAGCTATCTAGCTCATCACGTAAACGGGTCAAGCGTGCAATACGCTCATCCAACCCCTCTCGCCACTGCCCAGACAACTGATGCCATTCCTCGGCTTTCATTTTGCTGCCATGCGGAAAACGCCCAAACGCTTGTGTGATTTCCTCTAACGACAGGCCCGCTCGTTGTGCCACCTTGATAATCGCCACATAACGCAACGTGACCGCAGGAAAGCGTCGGTGATTATTCGCACCACGCTCACTGTGTATTAGCCCCTTACTCTCATAAAAGTGTATGGCCGAGAC
>SRSN01000145.1 GCA_004791645.1 Alcaligenaceae bacterium 429 | reverse complement strand
GTTAAAAACTTAGTATAGTGAAAGCCTCTTCTAAAAACGAATGATAATAATTCCTTAAAATCAGCTGAATGCATACAAAAAGCCGCATTCACCCTGCCCTTATATGATCTAACAGGTTAAAATTATTCCTTTTGACCGAATTTTTGGCATAGCACTAATCATGGCTATGCCGCCACACAGGAAGTACATCGCTATGGAAGCCGAACGTCAAAACGCCATTGAATCGCACCTGGAAGATTACATCAGGCGCGAGGCTGAACTACGGAGGTATCTTTGACTACGATGAAAAAGCACACCGCTTAATCGTAGTTAATGCTGAGCTAGAAAGCCCAGACGTCTGGAACGATCCCCAACACGCCCAAGAACTGGGTCGTGAAAAGAAAAGCCTAGAAGGCGTGGTAACCGAACTGGACGAAATCCGTAGTGCGTTACACGACAGCAAAGAGCTGTTTGACTTGGCTGCCATTGATGATGACGATGACACCCTGCAAGCCGTAGAAGAAGACATTGCCAAAGCATGTGAACGTATCGAAGAACTAGAGTTCCGTCGCATGTTCTCTAACCCTGCTGATCCGTCCAACTGCTTTATGGACATTCAGGCGGGTGCTGGCGGCACAGAAGCTCAAGACTGGGCCTCTATCTTGCTGCGCCAATACTTGCGCTATGCCGAACACAAAGGCTTCAAAGCTGAGGTCTTGGAAATCTCCGATGGCGAGGTAGCAGGTATTAAATCCGCCACCATCAAAATCGAAGGCGAATACGCTTACGGTTTGCTGCGTACCGAAACTGGCGTGCACCGTCTAGTACGTAAAAGCCCATTTGACTCCAATAATGGCCGTCACACCTCGTTCAGTAGTGTGTTCGTCTACCCCGAAGTAGACGACTCCTTTGAAATCGAAGTGAACCCTGCCGACTTGCGCGTAGACACCTACCGCGCCAGTGGTGCGGGTGGTCAGCACGTGAACAAAACCGACTCTGCGGTACGTTTGACTCACTTGCCTTCCGGTATTGTGGTGCAGTGTCAGAACGATCGTTCCCAGCACCGTAACCGTGCAGAAGCGATGCAAATGCTGCGTTCTAAACTGTACGAAAAAGAGCTGCGCGAACGTATGGCTGACCAACAGAAACTGGAAGACTCAAAAAGCGATGTGGGTTGGGGTCACCAGATTCGTTCCTACGTGCTGGATCAAAGCCGTATTAAAGATTTGCGTACCAACTTGGAAGTCTCCAACACTCAGAAAGTACTGGATGGCGACCTTGACCCCTTTATTCAGGCCAGCCTGAAACAAGGTCTATAACACCATGAGTACACAGCGCGTTGTTATCATCACTGGCACATCAAAGGGCTTAGGCGCAGCAATGGCACAGCAAGTGCTAGATGCCAACACTACACTCTTTGCAATTGCCCGACGTGACAACCCCTCCTTGGCTGCCCTTGCTGATCAGCAAGGTGCCACACTACACGCCTTGCAAGCAGATTTATCCTCTGCTGAAGGTGTGCAAGCTACACAAGAATGGTTGCAACACGCGCTGCCCCGTACCGCACAGCACTATTGGCTTATCAATAATGCTGGCACCGTGGAACCTATTGCCCAAGCCAATCAGCTCAATGATGCAATGGCTATACAACACGCCCTGCAGCTAAATGTAGGCAGTGCCATCGCCTTATGTGCCACGCTATTGGCTGCTACAGATGCCAGTGCTGCCGAACGCCGTATCCTGAACATTTCTTCAGGTGCGGGCAGACGCAGCGTCGCTGGCTGGGGCGTTTATGGTGCAACAAAAGCAGCGTTAGATTTCTACACGCAAACTCTGGCGATGGAAAACCACCCTCGCCTACGTTGCGCCTCGCTCGCCCCCGGTGTCATTGATAGCCCGATGCAAAGCGTTATACGTCAACAGAAAGTCTCTGACTTTCCCGACCTACAACGCTTTCTTAACCTACATGCCGAGCAACAACTCAGCTCCCCAGAGGAAACGGCTGCACACATTCTGCGCCACATGGGCAGTGATTTGTTCGGCAGCACCCTCCTGGATGATATCCGTCGTTATTTGTAAAGTTTACTGAAACCATGACTCAACCTACCCCTGCCCCGCATGCCGACGAAAACCATTTGATTACCGAGCGTCGTGGCAAGCTTCAACAACTTCGTGAAAATGGTGTGGCTTACCCCAACAATTTTCGCCCTGCCGACCAAGCCGACGCTTTGCACGCTACCTTCAGCGAGCACGAAAAAGAAGCGCTGGCCGAATTGAAACACCCTGTCTCCGTTGCAGGGCGCATGATGCTGAAGCGAGTAATGGGTAAGGCCAGTTTTGCCACACTGCAAGACGGTAGCGGCCGCATCCAGATTTATCTGGATAAAAACTCGGTAGGCGAAGAAGTCTACGAACAATTCAAAACTTGGGATATTGGTGACATGCTGGCCGTTGAAGGCATCATGTTCAAAACCAATAAAGGCGAACTGTCCATTCACGCAAGCAGCATTCGCCTGCTGGCTAAATCGTTGCGCCCACTACCCGATAAATTCCACGGCTTGGCTGACCAAGAACTACGTTACCGCCAACGTTACGTAGACCTCATCATGAATGAAGAGGTACGTGGCACATTCTTGGCACGTAGCAAGATCATCAACAGCATCCGTCAAAACATGCTGCAAGAGCGTTTCCTAGAAGTGGAAACTCCCATGTTGCACCCTATTCCAGGTGGCGCATCAGCTAAACCTTTTGTGACCCACCACAACGCGCTGGACATGGAAATGTACCTGCGTATTGCACCAGAACTGTACTTAAAACGTCTGGTAGTGGGTGGCTTTGAGCGTGTATTCGAAATTAACCGCAACTTCCGTAACGAAGGGGTGAGCCCACGCCACAACCCTGAGTTCACCATGATGGAGTTCTACGCGGCTTACACCGACTACCGCTGGTTGATGGACTTTACCGAAGAACTGATCCGTAATGCAGCAATTGCCGCACACGGCACAGCCGTATTGACGTACCAAGACCAAGAGCTGGATCTGAGCAAACCGTTTGAGCGTTTGACCATCATCCAAGCTATTCAGAAGTACGCCGAAGGCTATCAAGAAAGCCAGCTGCAAGACATCGCTTTCTTACGCACTGAGTTGAAACGCCTGAAAGTTGATGTAGACAACCCACCATTATCCAATGCTGGTCTGGGTGCACTGCAATTGGCTCTGTTTGAAGAAGTGGCTGAGTCCAAACTGTGGAATCCTACGTACATCATCGACTACCCTGTTGAAGTATCTCCATTGGCTCGCGCATCGGATTCTGAAGCAGGTATTACTGAGCGTTTTGAACTGTTCATCACAGGCCGCGAAATTGCTAACGGTTTCTCTGAGCTGAACGACCCTGAAGACCAAGCACAACGCTTCCAAGCTCAAGTAGCGGCCAAAGATGCTGGTGACGAAGAAGCCATGTACTACGATGCCGACTACATCCGCGCATTGGAATACGGTATGCCTCCTACAGGTGGTTGTGGTATCGGTATTGACCGTTTGGTGATGCTGCTGACAAACAGCCCAAGCATCCGTGACGTGATTCTGTTCCCGCACCTACGTCGCGAGTAATCCATGGCTTGCCAGCCTCGTGCTGGCGGCAATAAAAAAGGCTCAATGTGTTTCAACATTGAGCCTTTTTCTTATACGTAGCACTTAAATGGTGAAGGACTCACCGCAGCCACAACTTGCCGCTTCATTAGGATTATGAAACTTAAAACTGCTGCTTAAGCCTTCGCGTACAAAATCAATTTCCGTGCCATCAATAAACGGCAAAGCTTTAGGATCTACGTACACGGTAATGCCGTGCTCTTCAAAGACTTGATCGCCTTCGTTGCCAGCACTCACGTAGTCCCACTTATAGGCCATGCCGGAGCACCCTGTTAGTCGCACGCTCAAACGCATCGCTTGCGCATCATTTTTGCTTAAATGATGGTTGATATGTTTAGCCGCACTTTCAGTTAGTGTAATCGCCATTTTTTACCTCATTCACCCTGTGACGGTACAATTTTGCTACCCGCATCGCGTAGCACCTCTACAGCCAAAATTGCACTGTGCAACTTCACGGCTGGCAAATCCAAGGCCTGCATCAGCTCAGCGCTGGTTAAAGATGCCAATTGCTCTACAGGCTTACCTTCTGCCCATCTACAGGCATATTCTGCCGCAGCAATAGTGGCACCACAACCATAAGCTTGAAACCTAGCTTGCTGGATCACACCGCTTTCATCTACACCTAACGACAACTTAATTGCCGCACCTTCCTGCACCGAGCCTGCCAGTGCACTGCCCGCTTTTGCCGTAGCAATCGCGATCACACCCGCATGTTCGGGCTGTTTGAAATATGACTCTACCTGCGCGTTATACCGCATGATATCCCTTTACCTACGACACCAACGAGCTGCTTTGCTCGTGTTCCCAGAAGGGAGACAAGTTACGCAAACGCTCTACACTGTGGCGTATGGCCGCAATCGTAGTCTCTACATCTTCTTTTGTAGTTTGACGCCCTAAGGAAATACGCAACGAGCTATGTGCTTGTTGATCCGTGCGACCTATGGCTTTCAACACAAAAGAAGGCTCCAAACTGGCGGATGTACAGGCTGAGCCGCTGGATAACGCCAAGCCAGACAAATCCATCATTAAGGCCTCGCCTTCTACCCCATCAAAGCTCACACTCAAGTTGTGAGGCACACGTTGAGATAACGAACCATTAATGTAAATATTGGGTATGGTCTGCAAGCCCTGCAACAACTGCTGATGCAATTGTTGTATGCGTTGGCACTCTTCTTCACGCAGTTGCTCGGCCAACTCAAATGCTGCACCCATACCTACAATTTGGTGAGTCGCCAATGTACCAGAACGCATGCCACGTTCGTGTCCACCACCGTGCATTTGCGCCTCTAACCGTACACGCGGTTTACGGCGCACATACAGCGCCCCCATACCTTTGGGGCCATACACCTTATGCGCTGACATAGACAACAAATCAATGCCCATGGCGTCTACATCTATAGGTAGCTTACCTACAGCCTGAGCCGCATCCACATGCAACAACGTACCGTTTTCATGGCATAACGCGGAAATAGCCGCCACATCTTGCACCACACCAATTTCGTTGTTCACCAACATAATGCTGACCAACGTGGTGTCAGGACGCAAATGCGTACGTAGTAATTCTAAATCCAGCAAACCATCTGCCTGCACGGGCAAATAGCTCACTTCAAAACCTTGCTGCTCTAGCGCATGACAGGTATCCAGCACTGCTTTGTGCTCGGTTTGCAGCGTAATAAGGTGTTTACCTTTGCTCTGATACGCTTGCATCACACCTTTGATGGCCAAGTTATCAGACTCGGTAGCTCCTGATGTCCACACAATATCGCGTGCCTGCGCACCGATGGCGTTAGCCACCTGAGTACGCGCACGTTCTACGGCTTCTTCTGCATCCCAACCATAGCTATGGCTGCTGGATGCCGCATTACCATAACCGTCTTGCAACCAGTACATCATCTGCTCTAACACACGCCCATCCAAGGGCGTGGTAGCCGCATAATCCAAATACAGTGGTCTAGATTGTTTCTGCACGTCAGCCACCAAAGTTGAAAACACTGGAGGCTACGGGTGTGCTAGTTTTTTGCACAGAAATGACTTCCTCATCGTTATGAACCGCTTCTTCTAGCTGACGCAAACGCTGCTGGTCTACTAAATCCTGTAGCGACACTGAGTCTAAGTAGTCCACCATTTTACGGCTTAAGTTGGCCCACAGATCATGCGTCATGCACTGACCTCGGCTACCACCGGCACCCAACTTACAATTGCCTTTGCCCTTGCAGTTTGTGGCATCAACCGGCTCATCTACCGCGAAAATAATATCGGCTACCGTAATGTATCTAGCCAGCCTGGCCAGTGAATAACCACCGCCAGGTCCGCGCGTACTTTCCACCAACTCATGGCGGCGCAGCTTTCCAAATAACTGTTCTAGATACGACAACGAAATATGCTGACGCTCACTAATTTTAGCCAAAGTGACTGGCCCACTTTGTTGTCGTAACGCCAGATCTATCATGGCCGTTACAGCAAAGCGGCCCTTTGTCGTCAAACGCATACTGAAACTCCTCAGCTTATGGCGGGCACTCTTATGGCTGTTTATACCCGACTGATTTAGTCCAGTATAGCAAACAACACAACCTAAAATAAGGGTTTTCCCACAACACAATACACCATTTCGTACCGTGAAAACAACGCGAATTGTTTACAGTCCCAATAGCGCTTTCTCTTTCAACTGGCGCAACTGGTCGCGTGCTTTAGCTGCCTGCTCAAACTCTAGATTCTTTGCGTGATCCATCATTTGTTTTTCTAGACGTTTAATTTCTTTGGCCAGTTTTTTCTCGTCACCCAACACATCACTACCAATAACGCTGTATTCGGTTTCAACCACAGGCGCTGCCGACACGCCATCAATCAGGTCGCGTACCGCTTTATTCACACCACGAGCCGTAATACCGTGCTCTAGGTTGAACGCCACTTGTTTTTCACGACGACGCTCTGTTTCGCTCATCGCTTTATGCATAGAGTCTGTAATTCTGTCTGCATACAAAATAGCGTGACCATTTAAGTTACGTGCCGCCCTGCCAATGGTCTGAATCAAACTACGCTCGGAACGCAAGAAACCCTCTTTATCAGCATCCAGAATGGCCACTAAAGAGACCTCTGGGATATCCAAACCCTCGCGCAGTAAGTTAATGCCCACCAGAACATCAAACATACCCAAACGTAAATCGCGGATAATTTCCACGCGCTCTACCGTATCAATATCAGAGTGCAAATAGCGCACGCGTATACCGTTTTCGGCCAAGTAATCGGTTAAGTCTTCCGACATACGCTTGGTCAACGTGGTGACTAAAATTCTTTCTTGAGCGGCAACACGAAGTTTAATCTCGCCCAGCAGGTCATCCACCTGCGTAGTGGCCGGACGCACCTCTACCAACGGATCCACCAAGCCTGTAGGTCGCACCACCTGCTCTACCACCGCATCGGCGTGCTCTTGCTCGTAGGCCGCTGGTGTTGCCGACACAAACACGGTTTGTGGCATACGCTGCTCGAATTCTTCTAACTTCAGCGGGCGGTTATCCAACGCTGATGGCAAGCGGAAGCCAAACTGCACTAAAGTTTGTTTTCGAGAGCGGTCGCCCCGGTACATGCCCCCTATCTGGCCCATGGTGACGTGACTTTCATCAATAAACATCAAGGCGTCTTTAGGCAGGTAGTCGATCAAGGTGGGCGGTGGGTCACCAGGAGCTGCCCCCGACAAGTGCCTGGAGTAGTTTTCAATGCCTTTGCAAAAGCCCAACTCGTTCATCATTTCCAGATCGAAACGTGTGCGCTGCTCAATACGTTGAGCCTCTACCAGTTCGCCAGCTTCCACAAACTGATCCACTCGTTCACGCAGTTCGTCTTTGATGGTTTCCATCGCACGCAAAATAGTTTCGCGCGGTGTCACAAAGTGCGACCCAGGGAACACGGTATAGCGACGTACATCTTGCTGAATCTTGCCAGTCAGCGGATCAAACAACGCCAAGGACTCGATTTCATCATCAAACATGGTGATGCGTAGAGCTTGCTCCGCGTTCTCCGCCGGGAACACATCAATGACCTCGCCTCTTGCCCGGAAAATACCCCGTGCAAAATCAGCATCGTTACGTTCGTACTGCATCGCCACCAACCGCGCTAACAGCTCTTGCCTAGGAACCGTATCCCCTACACGCAAGGTCAGCACCATCGAGTGATAATCGCCGGGGTTACCAATACCGTAGATACTGGACACCGAGGCCACAATGATGGTGTCGCGACGCTCTAACAAGCTTTTGGTGGCTGACAAACGCATCTGTTCTATATGTTCATTGATAGACGAGTCTTTCTCAATAAACATATCGCGTGATGGTACGTACGCTTCAGGCTGATAGTAATCGTAGTACGACACGAAGTATTCCACCGCATTACGGGGGAAAAACTCGCGCATCTCGGCGTACAACTGCGCCGCCAAGGTTTTGTTTGGCGCCATCACAATGGCCGGTCTACCCGTGCGAGCAATGACGTTTGCCATGGTGTACGTTTTACCTGACCCCGTCACCCCCAACAGAGTTTGGTACATCAAACCATCGTCTAGCCCCTCTACCAGCTTTTCAATTGCCGCAGGCTGATCGCCCGCTGGCGGGTACGGCTCGTACAGTGAAAAAGGACTATCGGGGAAATTGACAAAACGCGGAGCAAACTCTGACATAGGATAGGTGACACGAAGTCCTGAAGAAACAGCCAGCACAAAAATGTGCCCAGATCAGCCCAAAGGCCCATACGGCTTGATTTTTCTTGTATTTTAACGCAAAATCATTGCTGTATAAATAAACAGCATCCAATATATCATGGCCGTCAAACTTACCATCAGGCAACAACAGGTGCTTGACATCATACGTCAAGAGATACAGCGCACCGGTTTTCCTCCCACCAGAGCGGAAATCGCTCAGACGTTGGGCTTTAGGTCGGCCAATGCTGCCGAAGATCACCTTAAGGCATTGGCAAAAAAAGGCGCCATTGAGTTAACCGCTGGCGCATCGCGTGGTATTCGTCTTGTTCAAGACGACACCCTGCCCGCTGCCGCTAACGATCACGACATTGCCAGCAATCACTTGCAACTACCTATTATTGGTAGAGTAGCAGCAGGTAGCCCAATACTGGCTAGTGCCCATGTAGAACAAGAAATTGGTGTTGCCCCTAACCTGTTTAGCCAAACACCCGATTACTTGCTGCGCGTACGCGGCCTCAGTATGCGTGACATTGGTATTCTGGAAGGCGACTTGCTTGCCGTAAAGAAAACCACCGAAGCTCGCCATGGCCAAGTGATTGTGGCCCGACTGGGTGACGATGTAACCGTTAAGCGCTTACACATAGACGGCAAAACCATCAACCTGATGCCTGAAAACCCAGATTTCGACCCTATTCCTGTGTCTGACGAAGACAGCTTTAGTGTAGAAGGTA
>SRSN01000144.1 GCA_004791645.1 Alcaligenaceae bacterium 429 | reverse complement strand
ATTAATAACAAAACAATTAATGTAGAGATAGCTGATACACCAGAAACTAGTGCGTTAGGATTAATGTATAGGGAAAACCTAGCCCCTGATAATGGAATGTTATTTGTTTTCAACCAAGCGTCTTACCATTGCTTCTGGATGAAAAACACCTTAATCCCACTCAGTATTGCCTTCATTTCTTCCGACGGCATTATCACTGATATTCTGGATATGGCTCCGTTAGACTTAACCTCACACTGCCCTACCCAACCAGCTCTGTACGCCCTTGAAATGAATCAAGGCTGGTTCGCACAACAGCAGATCAAGGTAGGCGATAGCGTCACTGGTATCGCTCGCTAACATAGTCTGTCGCACAGCTATTGTATAACCTGCTAGCAGCACTCAAACAAAAAAAGGCCCTGATCACAACACGATCAGGGCCTTTCTTGTTGGACAAATGCTATGAAAGCATTAAGCAGCTAAGTTTTTTGCTGCGAAGTCCCAGTTCACCAAGTTCCAGAAGTTTTCCAGGTACTTAGGACGAGCATTGCGGTAATCGATGTAGTACGCGTGCTCCCATACGTCACAGGTCAGCAGTGCTACGTCTGTAGTGGTCAATGTAGTACCAGCATTGCTAGTGTTTACGATGTCCAGGCTACCGTCAGCTTTTTTCACCAACCATGTCCAACCGGAACCGAAGTTACCAGCGGCGGATTTGGAGAATGCATCTTTGAACGCCTCTACGCTACCCCATTTTGCATTGATAGCATCAGCCAATGCACCAGTAGGAGCGCCACCACCGTTGGGGGACAGGCTGTTCCAGTAGAAAGTGTGGTTCCATACCTGAGCAGCGTTGTTAAATACGCCACCGGAGGATTTTTTCACCACTTCTTCCAAAGAAGCGTTCTCGAACTCAGTGCCTGCAACCAGATTGTTCAGGTTAGTCACGTAAGTTTGGTGGTGCTTGCCATAGTGATACTCCAGCGTTTCTTTGGAGATGTGTGGCTCCAGAGCGGACATATCGTATGGAAGAGATGGAAGAGTAAAAGCCATGATCTATTCCCTATTGATGTTATATAGAAAAAAGGGTGAACATTCACCCGATTAGAAGCTCAAAACAGAACTCGAGTTTGTTTCACCTCGGCCTGTAAACTGCCTTGAGCCAGCTGAATATCAAGCTGTTCTTTATTGCTCAAGTCTAGCGCATTTTTTACAATTTGCCCTGCTTCATTGCGAACAATAGCATAGCCGCGCTCTAAAACATGCATTGGGCTTAATGCTTGCAGGGTTTGTTGTAAGGCCGTGACTCGCTGCTGCTGACGCTTCAATTCAACAGGCATATGCTGTATCAAACGACTTTCCAATGTCGTCAATAACCGCTGCTGCCACTCCACTTTAGGTGCCGCCTGCTGCAATTGATTCACTACTTTAGTGACTCGCCATCGGTCAGCCTGCAATTGTGTTTGAACACGCTGTTTTAACCTGTGCTGCAACGCGTCCAACCGCTGTTGCTGTTGACGCAATTTTTGCTCGGGCGATATCAAGCCTGCCCGTGTACGATCCAAGCGCAACCACGCACGCTCCAATATACGCCCCTGCCTATGCTGCAACGCATTGAGCAGGCCTTGCAACTGCTGCATACACTGCACTTGGCTGTGCCCAGCAAGCTCGGCAGCCGCAGTAGGAGTTGGCGCCCGTAGATCGGCAACAAAATCAGCAATAGTGAAATCGGTTTCGTGCCCAACTCCACTAATAGTAGGTATAGGCGCAGCAGCAATGAGTCTCGCTAAGGCTTCATCGTTGAAACACCACAAGTCTTCTAAGCTACCACCACCACGCACCAGCAACAAGGTATCTACTTCGTTACGCTGCACTGCTGTTTCCAAGGCTTTGCACAAACTTGCCGCCGCCGCTTCGCCTTGCACTAACGCCGGGTAAATAATGACCTCAACATGCGGCAACCGGCGTTCCACAGCGGTGAGCACATCACGCAATGCCGCCGCCCCCAACGACGTAATCACGCCCAATTTTCGCGGCATCGTAGGAATAGCTTTTTTACGCTCAGGATCAAATAACCCCTCATCTTGCAGCTTCTGCTTACGCTGCAAGAATGCTTCATGCAAATTACCCACCCCTGCTCTACGCATGGCTTCAACTTGCAGTTGGAAATCACCACGCGGCTCATAAAGGCTTGCTGCAGCCAAAAGCTCTACTTTTTCGCCCACTACAGGCGTAAAAGAAACCATAGAGGCCCGGCCTCTGAACATCACCGCTTTTATCGCCGCCTGATCATCTTTAATGGTGAAATACCAGTGGCCAGACGCTGCGCGTGTGAAATTAGAGATCTCACCTTTCACCCATACACGCGAAAAGTACTCGCCCAGCACATTACTCACCTGACGAGCCAATGCCCCTACCGTAATCACGGATTCCATACCCTATCCTTTTCATCAGAGCTTGACAGATGCATTTTTTTCCACATTTAGCCGTTATCGCATTATTTGCTTATATTGCATCCGTATGACTCATCATTTGCAGAACCCGCCGCAATTATCACGAATAACTTATTGATATAAAACAAAAAAAATGAACTTCATAAAAGTGGGACTTTTTTAACCACTGAACTTCCAAGCCTTGCCAGAACAGCCTTTAGCCACTCTTATACACATAATTATCCACAGATTTTGTGGATAGACACGCTAAGCTACTGAACTCTCATCACTTCTTCATAAAACGCAGCAATCTACACCAAAACTCCCCCACCCCTATAGCGTCCCATTATAATAAAAAGTGTTTTGGGCTTCACCGCCCGCCACCGCTACGCAGGAAAACTAACGTGTCTTCTATTCTGGCTGCTGCTGGCTGGCCTATTTGGCTACTGATTGCCACTTCCATTATCGGTTTAGCACTGATCTTCGAGCGTAGCCTAGCTTTACGTCGTCGTTACTACCTGTCTGAACGCTCTATTCAGCGCGCATTTGATTTAGCAGCCCAACCCATCGTGGCGCAAAACCAGCTTAGTGAACTACAGCAAGACAGTGGTTTTGGCATGTTAAGCGCGCAAATCCTCAGTCTACAGAATCAACCACTAAGCACCCGACAAGAAGCCGCTGAACAAGTAGGTCGAGATCTAGCTTTTAGACTACACCGTTACTTAGGTGCCTTAGCGACTGTTGCCGTGATCGCCCCCTTACTTGGACTGTTTGGCACGGTCATTGGCATGATTGAGCTTTTTGGCGCTTACCAACCCCAAGGCAGCGACCCGTCGCAACTGGCGCACGGCATTTCCATTGCCTTATATAACACTGGCTTTGGCATTTTGATTGCTATTGTTGCCTTGATTGCTCATCGTTTCTTTAGCGCTCGCGCAGATTTTATTTTGCACCGCCTAGAGTACGAAGCCAGCCGTCTTAACCGCCTGATTGAGTCGCGACAGCCATGAACTTCAAGCGCCGTTTTACACCCTCAGCCTCACCCATAGACATCAATCTCATCCCTCTGATTGATGTACTACTGGTAGTGTTGATTTTCTTAACGGCAACCACAACATTCACACAAATACAAAAGCTAGACTTAAGCCTGCCACAAGTCTCCAGCGCAACCGAACTAGAAAACAGCAACATCCTGGCCATTAGCCAAGACGGGCTGTACGCGTTAAATGGCCTAAGTATTGACGGCCATACAGCCCAAGCACTGGAAGTAGCCCTACGCGATCTGCCGCTACATCAACCCTTATTGATTTACGCAGACAGCGCCACACCACATGCTGCGGTAGTACGCGTCTTGGAAGCCGCCCAGCGCTTACAACTAGGCAAAGTAAGCTTTGCCACACAGCCATCGCCATGAGCATTCATAGCTTCCTCGTTAAACGTATACATAAAGCATGGCAGCACAAAGGGTTACTTAGCACCCTACTGCTGCCTTTGTCATGCATTACTAAACGCATCGTCGAAGGTAAGCGGCGCCATTACCAACAGCACCCCGAAGACATCTACAGCAGCCACACACCCGTTATTGTCGTAGGCAATCTCATCGTAGGTGGCGCTGGTAAAACTCCAGTTACCTTAGCCCTGATTGACATACTACGATCCCACGGCTACCAGCCCGGCGTCATCAGCCGAGGGTATGGCGTACGCATAAGGGAACAAGCCCATACGTCCGCACACAGCGCTGAAGCCAATTACTTAGGTGACGAACCCTCTCTGATTGCACGAGAAACAGGCGTTCCCGTAGCCGCACACCCCAAACGGGCCCAAGCACTGCAAGCGTTAAATAATCAATTTCCTGATGTAGATGTTGTAATCGCCGACGACGGCCTGCAACATCTACAGTTAGGACGTCAAGCACAAATTATTGTGCAAGATGAGCGCGGCTTAGGTAATGGTCGCCTGTTGCCGGCGGGCCCTTTGCGTGATTTACCCTCTCAACTGCAACACGCTGATCTGATTGTGACGCAACAAACAGGCTCTGACATCACCACATCGCCTGAGTACATACAGGGTGTACCACACGTCACTATGCAGCTTTGGCCTAGCGCATTTCGCAATTTAGAGACTGGTCAATGCATCACGCCAGACGAGGCCCTAGCCTTATTTAACCGCAAGACGGTTAGCGCCGTAGCGGCTATAGGACAACCGCAGCGTTTTTTTGCCATGCTCAGAAAATTTGGGGTTAACCCTCAGTCCCCATTGTCTTTACCAGACCACTACGACTATAGTTACAGCCCTTTTGGGAAAATTGACGCAGATTTCATACTAATCACCCCAAAAGATGCCGTAAAATGTAAAAAGTTTGCTGATAAACGCATCTGGATCACCGAAGTTTCTGCACTTTTTTCCAGAGCTGACTGGTACGCCCCCCTGTTAGAAAAGCTGCAACGGCATTAATATGCTCATTGCCAGCATTACTGCTGGGTTACTGTTTGATTACTTGTTTTGCTGTATAGCCGGAGCCCATATGGAACGCCGCCTCTTCGATATTCTGGTCTGCCCGCAATGTAAGGCCCAATTGCGGTATCAACCCGAGGATCAGGAATTGATCTGCGATGCTGATCAATTGGCTTTTCCTGTACGTGACGGTATACCCGTCATGCTGATCAACGAAGCCCGCTCTCTGGATACCCAGACTGATAACGCATGAGCTTTATCGCCGTTATCCCCGCTAGACTAGCTTCTACGCGACTACCCAACAAAGCTCTGCTAGATATAGGCGGTAAAGCCATGGTGGTACGTACCGCCGAGCAAGCGCTTAAATCTGGCGCTAGCCGCGTTATTGTTGCCACCGACGCTGAAGAAATTGCACAGGTCACGCGTTCTGCGGGACTAGAAACTGTACTCACCAGCCCAGATCACCCTACCGGCACGGATCGCCTGTCAGAGGTTGTGCGCACGCTTAATGTCGCGCCTGAGCAAATTGTGGTGAATGTACAAGGCGACGAGCCGCTGATTAACCCCTCTTTGATTGATCAGGTTGCACAAACCTTGGCACAGAACCCTAGTGCCAGCATCGCCACACTAGGCGTACCAATCACCGAGGCAGATACCTTATTCAACGCCAACACCGTCAAAATCGTAGTGGATCACACTGATCACGCTCTGTATTTTTCACGCGCTCCCATCCCTTGGGCTCGTGAGGCATTAGCCGATGGCGTACAACGTTTAGCGCCAGAGCTTCCAGCTCTGCAGCACATAGGTCTTTACGCATACCGCACCAGTTTTCTGCAAGTATTTCCCACCCTGTCCCGTGGCAGTCTGGAGCAAATCGAATTACTGGAGCAATTGCGTGCTCTTGAGCATGGCTATCGCATTGTTGTTAGTCGCTCCGCTCACCCTCCAGCTCCCGGCATAGATACCGCCGAGGACCTGGCAAAAGTACGGGATATCGTGAGGAATAGCCTATAGGCCTTCCGTTAGCGCATATTATTTAGTTTATTGCTGCATTTATGCAGCTACCCACAATCAAAAAATCACTTTCCTCAGGAGGAACGTATGCGACTGATACTGCTCGGTCCACCCGGTGCCGGGAAAGGCACCCAGGCCACTTTCATCACTCAGGAATTCTCTATTCCTCAGATTTCCACGGGCGATATGCTTCGTGCAGCCGTTAAAGCCCAGACTCCATTAGGTCTGGAAGCCAAAGCGGTGATGGATGCCGGCAAACTAGTATCGGACGACATCATTATTGGTCTAGTACAAGACCGTCTCACTCAGAATGACTGTGCCAGCGGTTATCTGTTCGACGGCTTCCCACGTACGATCCCCCAAGCTGATGCGTTGAAAAATGCCGGAGTATCATTGGACTACGTCATTGAAATTGATGTGCCAAGCGAAGATATTATTGAGCGCATCAGTGGCCGTCGCGTACACCCCGCAAGCGGACGCTCTTACCACGTGCGATTCAACCCTCCAAAAACTGAAGGTGTGGACGACATTACGGGCGAAGCACTGATTCAACGCGATGATGATTGCGAAGAAACAGTACGCAACCGTTTGGATGTATACGCCAATCAAACACGTCCCTTGGTTGATTATTATTCTAGCTGGGCTGACTCAGGTGACGCCAACGCGCCTAAATACCGTAAAATCTCCGGAGTAGGCTCGGTAGAGGAAATCAAGGCACGTATTCTGGCAGCCCTAAACAGCTAAACCAGAGAACGTTACATTCATAAATCCGGCACTGGCAAGCCGGATTTTTTTGTAATTAACGGAGACTTTCATGCAGGTAAAAAATCATACTTTTGTTGTAACGGGCGGAGCATCGGGTCTGGGAGCAGGCACGGTCAGAAAGCTTTGCGCGCAAGGCGCCCGAGTAGTGATTGCAGACGTACAAGATGAGGCTGGCCAAGCACTAGCCAAAGAACTGAACCAGCACTTCGTGCATTGTGATGTAACTAACCCTGACGACGCTCAGCGTGTGATTGATAAAGCAGTAGAGCTAGGTAATTTCTACGGCCTGATCAACTGCGCCGGTATCGCTCCAGCATCACGTATTGTGGGCCGCGAAGGTGCGCATGATTTAGCACTGTTCCAAAAGGTGATTGGCATCAACCTGATCGGTACATTCAACATGAACCGTTTGGCTGCTCAGGCCATGAGCAACAATGAGCCTCTGTCCACAAAAGAGCGCGGCGTGCTGATCAACACAGCCTCCGTAGCCGCTTACGAAGGTCAAATTGGTCAAGCCGCTTACGCAGCCTCTAAAGGCGGTGTAGTAGGTATGACATTGCCTATCGCACGCGACTTGGCAAAACTGGGCATTCGTTGCGTGACCATTGCCCCCGGTATTTTTGGCACCCCTATGATGTTCGGCTTCCCACAAGAAGTACAAGACTCCCTAGCAGCCAGCGTACCTTTCCCATCCAGACTGGGCACACCAGAAGACTACGCCAAACTGGCACTGAGCATCATAGATAACGATATGATCAACGGCGAAACCATTCGCTTGGATGGCGCTATTCGCATGGCACCTCGCTAATGGGTTTACTTAAGTCAGCAGCAACGGTCAGCAGCTTTACGCTGCTGTCCCGCATTACCGGCCTCGCACGCGACATCCTTATTGCTCGCTCATTCGGGGCCGGGCCACTTACAGACGCTTTCTGGGTGGCTTTCCGTATCCCTAACCTGTTGCGTAGGCTCTTTGCCGAAGGCGCGTTCTCGCAAGCTTTTGTTCCTATCCTAGGTAATGCCCGCAAGAACAGCAGCCACGATGAAGTTCGTACGTTACTGGATCAAGTTGCGCTTCTACTTACTGCCATTTTGATGCTGGTCAGCCTCATAGGTATCCTAGCAGCACCATGGGTAGTAAGCCTCATGGCCAGTGGCCTACGCGCCGCAGAACGCCAAACCGAATTTAATGCCGCCATTTGGATGACACGCATGATGTTCCCTTACATCTTATGCATGTCTTTGGTCGCTTTTGCCTCAGGTGTACTAAACACCTGGAGCCGTTTTGCTGTACCAGCTTTTACACCTATTTTGCTGAATATCAGCATGATTGGTGCCAGTCTATTACTAGCCCCCTACTTCGCCACCCCTATTTATGCATTGGCAGTAGGGGTGATGATAGGCGGTGTGCTGCAATTACTGGTGCAATGGCATGCCCTGCATCGCCTAGGTTTACTGCCCCGCTTTAGCATAAATATACGTGCAGCATGGCGGAACAGCACCGTGCAGCACATTATGAAGCAAATGATTCCGGCTATTGTGGGAGTATCAGTTGCACAAATATCACTACTGATCAACACCAACATTGCGACTTGGCTGACCCCCGGGAGTGTGACCTGGCTGTCTTTTGCTGACCGCTTAATGGAGTTCCCCACCGCATTACTTGGCGTGGCGTTAGGTACCGTATTACTACCTAAACTTTCCGCCGCTTACGCCGGTGACTCTACGCAACAGTACCAGCAACTGCTAGATTGGGGCCTGAAGCTCATTATTCTATTTGGCCTACCCTGTGCCTTAGCCTTGGCATTAATTGCTGATGCCTTGGTCGCCAGCCTGTTTCACTACGGTGAGTTCAACAGCTACGACGTAGCCCAGACACGCACAGCCGTTGCTGCCTACTCCGTAGGGTTATTGGGTTTACTTGCTGTTAAAATTCTGGCTCCAGCATTCTATGCACGCCAAGACATACGTACACCGGTTAGAATAGCCATTGTGGTACTGATACTGACGCAATTATTGAACCTAGTCTTGGTACCTTTATTTGCTCATGCAGGCCTTGCCCTTTCCATTGGTATAGGCGCAAGCATCAATGCGCTGGTGCTACTGACCTTGCTTTACAAACGTGGACTATACAAACCCGGCCCAGGCTGGGGGCTGTTTATAGTACGCGTACTTCCCGCGTTGGCATTATTAGGCTTTGTGTTGTGGGCAGGCTCCCACTACATAAGCTGGACTGAGTTAAACGCCCAACCCGCAATACGCTTGCTGTATCTGTTAGGGTTGATGCTGGCATGCGCCATTAGCTATTTTGTACCCCTGCTACTGTGCGGATTCCGGCTCAGGCACTTTACAAGGCCTAATTAAGGCTTTAGAATATTAGTCTTTGCCAATTAAACTTACTAATCAATTT